>NZ_JBZAYE010000559.1:0-4770 GCF_058244205.1 Variovorax sp. 20P10.2.4 | reverse complement strand
CTCGCGAGCTCGCTGGGCCTGGGCGCAGGCTTCGGCAACATCCTGCTGATCGGTCTGCTGGTGCTGGCCGCGGTGTTCGTGTGGCGCATGATCAAGTCGCGCTCGCAGCCCGCCGGTGCACGCCAGGGCGGCTTCGCGTTCCAGGGCGCGGGTGGTCCGGGCAACCCGGCAGCGCCGGCGCAGTACAGCCCGAGCAACGTCGGCAACGACGCCTCGGCCCGTCCGTGGGAGCGCAACGCCACCAACTTCGATGCCACGCCCGCCGCGGCCTCGCACGGCAGCAGCCTCTCGTCCGCGGGTGCCGCGGCCGGTGGCGGCAGCATGATCGGTTCGGCCCTGGCCGGTTCGCAGAGCTGGGGCATCCCGGCCGGCTTCGATGTCGACGGTTTCCTGACCGCCGCCAAGCGCAACTTCGTGACCCTGCAGGACGCCTGGGATCGCGCCGACATCACCATGCTGCGCTCGATGATGACCGACGAGATGATCGAGGAAATCCGCAGCCAGCTCGCCGACCGCGCCAGCCACACCGGTGGCGTGTCGAACAAGACCGAAGTGGTCATGCTCGACGCCAAGCTGCTCGGCATCGAGGAACTGGCCGATGCCTACATGGCCAGCGTGGAGTTCTCCGGCATGATCCGCGAAGACGCTTCGGCGGGCCCGGGCCCGTTCCGCGAAGTCTGGAACATGACGCGTCCGACCACCGGCGGCAACGGCTGGCTCGTGGCCGGCGTGCAAGCCCTGCAATAAGCAGCGGCTTCGAGGGCGGCCCGGCCGCCTGCAGAAAGGATAATGGGGACCATGGCCACACCATCGTCCCCTTTTTCTTTGCTCGGCGATCTGTTCAATCGCGTCGGCGAGCGCCTGCAGCCGCCGCCCTGGGCCGTGCACGAGATCCAGCACCGCGCCGTGCTGTTCCTCAACCACGTGCTGCAACAGGAGCCCGAAGCCCAGCAGCGGCTGGTGCGCCAGCAGGGCCGCGTGGTGCGCTTCCAGTGGCGCTTCGTCACGATGGAGCTGGTGGCCACGCCCGCCGGCCTGCTCGACCTGGCGCCGCCGGGCTCCCTGCCCGAGCTCACGCTGTCGGTCACCGATGACAACCCCTTCGAGATCGCGCGCGCCACGCTGCGCGGCGACAAGCCCTCGGTGCAGATCGTGGGCGACGTGCAGCTCGCGGCCGAGGTCAACTGGCTGGTCGACCACGTGCGCTGGGACGTCGAGGACGACCTCGCGCGCGTGATCGGCGACGTGCCCGCGCATGCCATCGGCAATGCGGTGCGGCGCGTGGTGGGCGCATTGCGCCAGTTCGTGGGCAACCGCGCGGCGGCCGGCAGATCCGGTATCGGTTCGGCGGGCACCGCCGAATGAGCCGCTTCTATCGCAGCCTCTTCATCGTCTGGGTCGCGCTGCGCTACGGCCTCGACGAGCTCGTGCTCACGAGCTTCCAGAAGCCCTGGCTGCGCGTGGTCGCACGCATCGTCTCCTTCGGCCGCCGGCTCGACGCACCGCGCGGCCAGCGCCTGCGCGAGGCGCTCGAGCGGCTGGGCCCGATCTTCGTCAAGTTCGGCCAGGTGCTCTCCACGCGGCGCGACCTGCTGCCGCCCGACATCGCCGACGAGCTGACCTTCCTGCAGGACCGCGTGCCGCCGTTCCCCTCGGCGGTGGCCGTGGCGACCATCGAGCGCGCGTTCCGCCGGCCCGTCAGCGACGTGTTCGTGCAGTTCGACGAGACGCCGATCGCGAGCGCCTCGATCGCGCAGGTGCACTTCGCGACCATCCGCACCGGCGACGGCCAGCTGCGCGAGGTCGCGGTCAAGGTGCTGCGCCCCAACATGCGCGGCGTGATCGAGAAGGACCTGGGCCTGATGGCCATGATGGCCGGCTGGGTCGAGAAGCTCTCGCCCGACGGCAAGCGGCTGAAGCCGCGCGAGGTGGTGGCCGAGTTCGACAAGTACCTGCACGACGAGCTCGACCTGGTGCGCGAGGCCGCCAACGCCGCGCAGCTGCGCCGCAACATGGCCTCGCTCGACCTGGTGCTGATCCCCGAGATGTTCTGGGACTTCTGCCATCCCGAGGTGATCGTGATGGAGCGCATGAACGGCGTGCCGATCGCGCAGCTCGAGCGGCTGCGCGCCGCGGGCGTCGACATCCCGAAGCTCGCGCGCGACGGCGTCACCATCTTCTTCACCCAGGTGTTCCGCGACGGCTTCTTCCATGCCGACATGCACCCGGGCAACATCCAGGTCAGCCTCGAGCCCCAGACCTTCGGGCGCTACATCTCGCTGGACTTCGGGATCATCGGCACGCTCACCGAGTCCGACAAGGAGTATCTGGCGCAGAACTTCGTGGCCTTCTTCCGGCGCGACTACAAGCGCGTGGCCGAGCTGCACCTCGAGAGCGGCTGGGTGCCCGAGGGCACGCGCATCGACGAGCTCGAGGCCGCGATCCGCACCGTCTGCGAACCCTACTTCGACCGGCCGCTCAAGGAGATCTCGCTCGGCATGGTGCTGATGCGGCTGTTCCAGACCTCGCGCCGCTTCCACGTCGAGATCCAGCCGCAGCTGGTGCTGCTGCAGAAGACCCTGCTCAACATCGAGGGGCTGGGCCGCCAGCTCGATCCCGAGCTCGACCTCTGGCACACGGCCAAGCCCTTCCTCGAGAAGTGGATGGTCGACCAGATCGGGCCCAAGAAGCTGTTCCAGCAGCTCAAGGACGAGGCGCCGCGATACGCCAAGCTGTTGCCGGAATTGCCGCGCCTGCTGCACGATTTCCTGGAGAATCGGCCGCCCGACCACCGGCGCGAGCTGCTGGAGCTGCTGGCCGCGCAGAAGCGTACCAACCGGTTGCTCCAGTCGATCGTCTACGGTGGCATAGGTTTTGTATTGGGTCTGCTGGCCATGCAGCTGCTGGTGCGCGTTCGGATTTTCTGAACCGCGGCACTGTCCGCCACGGCCTGGAAAAAGATGGGCGTGCTGCCTTGGAATCGAGGAAAGAGGAGAACCTGACGTGCTGCTGACCCTGGTCATCGTCTATCTGTTGCTCACCATCGCCATCGGCCTGTATGCGGCCCGGCGCGTGAAGAACACCACCGACTTCGCGATCGCCGGGCGGCACCTGCCGCTCTTCATGATCGTCACGACCACCTTCGCGACCTGGTTCGGTTCCGAGACGGTGCTGGGCATCCCGGCCAAGTTCATCGAGGGCGGCCTCAACGGCGTGGTCGAAGACCCGTTCGGCGCCGGCACCTGCCTGATCCTCGTGGGCCTGTTCTTCGCGGGCAAGCTCTATCGCATGACGCTGCTGACCATCAGCGACTACTACCGCGAGCGCTACGGCCGCGGCGTGGAGGTGGCCTGCACGCTGATCATCATGCTGAGCTACCTGGGCTGGGTCTCGGCGCAGGTCACGGCGCTGGGGCTGGTGTTCAACGTGCTCTCGGGCGGCGCCATCGGGCTGTCGACCGGCATGGTGATCGGCGTGGTCTCGATCCTGGCCTACACGCTGTTCGGCGGCATGTGGTCGGTGGCGGTCACCGACTTCATCCAGATGATCATCCTGGTGGCCGGCCTGGCCATCATCGCGATGTTCGCGGGCAACATGGCCGGCGGTGCCGACAAGGTGGTCGCCTTCGCGGTCAGCAAGGACCTGTTCAAGTTCTGGCCCGAGCCCAACTGGCACGACATGGTCTTCTTCTTCGCGGCCGCCATCACCATGATGCTCGGCTCGATCCCGCAGCAGGACGTGTTCCAGCGCGTGATGTCGGCCAACAGCGTCAAGGCCGCCACGCGCGGCCCGGTGATCGGCGGCCTGGCGTACATCCTGTTCGCCTTCGTGCCGATGTTCCTCGTGGCCAGCGCGCTCCTGATCATGCCGGAACAGACCGCCACGCTGCTCAAGGAGGATCCGCAGAAGGTGCTGCCCACGCTGGTGCTCGAGAAGATGCCGTTCGTGATGCAGGTGCTGTTCTTCGGCGCGCTGCTGTCGGCCATCAAGTCGACCGCCTCGGCCACCTTGCTGGCGCCCAGCGTCACCTTCACCGAGAACATCTGGCGCCAGTTCCGCCCTGCGGGCACCGACCGCGAGAACCTCCGGACCATGCGCATCACGGTGCTGCTGTTCAGCGCGGCAGTGCTGGCCTACGCGATCCGCATGCAGGGCACGCCGATCTACGAACTGGTCTCGGGCGCCTACCAGGTGCCGCTGGTCGGGGCCTTCATCCCGCTGGTGTTCGGCCTCTACTGGAAGCGCGCCACCACCCAGGGCGCGATCGCCGCGATCCTGTTCGGCATCGGCACCTGGCTGCTGTTCATGGCGATGCCCTGGGGCGCGGTGTTCCCGGCCCAGCTCGCGGGCGTGCTGGCCTCGTTCGCGGGCATGGTGCTCGGCTCGCTGGCGCCGCAATGGGTGGTGAACACTCACACGCCGCACCGCCCGCTGGCGACCGAAACGGCCTGAATCTCGCGCCAGGCGCAATCCCCGGGGCGCCGGCCGGCCGGGGGGCGCCCCTATAATCGAGGGCTTTGCGAGCGGCCGCCCGGTCGCTTTCCCCACTCGATTTCCCATGCCCATCTACGCCTACAAGTGCAGCGCCTGCGGCTTCGCCAAGGATGCCCTGCAAAAGATGTCCGATCCGCCGCTCACGGTGTGTCCGGCATGCGGCGCGAGCGCATTCGAAAAGCAGGTCACGGCGGCCGGATTCCAGCTCAAGGGCTCGGGCTGGTACGTCACCGACTTCCGTGACGGCGGCGGCAAGAAGTCCGAAGCCGCCACCGC
>NZ_JBZAYE010000558.1:0-4772 GCF_058244205.1 Variovorax sp. 20P10.2.4 | reverse complement strand
CACGCGCCTCGCGATGGCCACCAACGAACGCGCGCGGCACGAGCCCGCGAGCTCGCGCGACTATGCGCGATTGCGCCATCCATCGGGCTGCGGATGCTGCTCGACGAGCGCGCGCCGCGGTGCCACGGTGACCGCGTCGAACGGTGCCAAATCGGCACCGTCGCGGCGGCCGTGGATGATCTCGCATTGAGGATTTGGCAAGATTTCATGCATGCACCGTACGCATGCAAAGGATGCGGGAAAGTAGTGCTTTCGACCAATCTCCCTCTGAAGGGGGTCGATTCGGCGGCTTGCTCGCATGCGTGAAACTTGTCCAAAACTTTCTGGATTGTTTCGAAACGGCGAACGCCGTGATTCTTTTTGCGGTGATTCAAAAGGGTCGAACAGGATCAAACTTCTCCTCACGGACAAACCACCGTTCAACCTGAAGGAGATACCAAATGACCGCCTCGAAGATCCTCGCCGCCGTTGCCGTTGCCCTGCTTGCCGCCACCGGCGCACAAGCCGAAACCTATGACGGCGTCCACACCGTGCACTCCACGGTCTCGCGTTCCGAAGTCGCATCGCAAGCCGTGGCAGCCGCCCGTGCCGGCGATGCCTACAGCGAAGGTGCCACCGCCGGTGCGCAACCCTTCAGCTCGACCGCCGACCGCGCGACCATCCGTGCCGAAGCCGTTGCCAAGGCCCACGATCCGCTGCAAAGCCTCGACCGCCGCGCCTTCTACCGCGACGAAGTGCCGCAAGCCTACAAGAAGCCCAGCGTGTCGTTCACGCGTCAAGCTGGCCTCTGAGCCACGGTGGCACGCCGGTGCGAGAGCACCGGCCGCATGAAAGAAGCGAATGAGGAAAGGGCCTGCGGGCCCTTTCTTCGTGTCTGGCGCGACAGCGCGCCGCTCACGCCAGCGTCTCGCCTTCCTCGAGCACGCCCGCATTGCGCAGCGCCGCGTCGAGCCAGCTGGCCGCCGTGTGGCCTTGTCGGATGGCTTCGATGCGCGCGGCTTCGTCCTCGACCTTCTTCTGCGCCGCGCGAAGCAGGGTTTCGACTTTCTCCCGCTCGACCACCACCACGCCATCGGCATCGCCGATCACCAGATCGCCGGGACGCACCGCCACGCCACCGACCGACACCGGGTGCCCGATGCGCCCCGAGGCCAGCTTGGTCGGGCCGTTGGGATTGGTGCCGACCGAGAACACCGGGAAGTCCATCTCGTCGATCTCCACGCTGTCGCGCACCGCGCCGTCGATCACCACGCCGGCGATGCCGACCTGGCGGCAGGCATTCATCATGATCGTGCCCATCAGCGCCGCGCTGCGGTCGCCCTTGCCGTCGATCACCAGCACGTCGCCCGGCTGCGCGAGCGCGATCGCGGCATGGATCATCAGGTTGTCGCCGGGCCGCACCTCCACCGTGAGCGCGCTGCCCACCAGCTTCATGCGGTGGCGCAGGGCCTCGATGCGGCCGTGCAGGGCGCCGCGGCGGCCCGCGACGTCGGCGAGGATGGCCGGCTGGAAGGCCGCGGCGCGGCGCAGCAGCCCGGGGGAGACGCGCGCGAAGTCGCGAACGATGTCGGGATGCGGGTTCATGGTCTGGTGTTCTCTCATTCGGCCTTGACGTCGGCGTCCTTCACCACGCGGCCCCACTTGCGCTTGTCGGCCGCGAGGAAGGCACGGAACTGCTCGGGCGTGCTGCCCACGGGCTCGAGGCCGTCGGCCGTCAGGCGTTTCGCGATCTCGGGCTGCGCGAGCACCTTCGCGATCTCGCGCTGCAGGCGTTCGACCACGGCGGGCGGCGTGTTCTTCGCCGCGCAGATGCCGGCCCAGGTCACGGGCTCGACCTCGGCGACGCCGGCCTCGGCCACGGTCGGAATCTCGGGAAAGGCCGCGAGCCGGCGCGGACTGGCCACGGCGAGGGCACGCAGCTTGCCGGCGCGCGCGTACTGCATCGAGCTCACGGGCTGGTCGAAGATCATCGAGACCTGGCCCGCGATCAGGTCGGTCATGGCCTGGCCCGTGCCCTTGTAGGCCACGTGCACGATGTCGATGCCCGCGCGGCTCTTGAGCATCTCGCCCGCGAGGTGGCCGCCGGTGGCCGTGCCCGAGGACGCGAAGTTGATCTCGCCGGGCTTCTGCTTGGCGTAGGCGACCAGCTCCTTCACGTTCTTCACCGGCAGGCTCGCGTTGACCAGCAGCATGTAGGGCGCATTGACGACCTGCGTGACCGGCACGATGTCCTTTTCGGGATCGAAGGGCATGCTTTTCAGCACATGCGGCTGGATCGACAGCGTGCCCGTGGTGCACATCAGCAGCGTGTGGCCATCGGCCGGCGCGGCGAGCATGGCCGAGGCCGCGATGTTGCCGCCGGCGCCGGGGCGGTTGTCGATCAGCACCTGCTGGCCCAGCCCTTCGGCGAGCTTCGGCGCGATCAGCCGCGCCACCACGTCGTTCGAGCCGCCCGGCGAGAAGCCCACGAGGATCTTCACGGGCTTCGATGGAAAGGTGTCGGCCGCGCTCGCGGTGGCGGCGCCGAGCCAGGCCGTGCCCGCGGCCACGACCGGCAGCAGCGTGAGAAGGGAGCGGAGTTTCATTGCGGTTCCTGGTGAAGCGGTTGGCCCGAGAGTTCGGCGCGGGCGCGCGCGATGCGCCGGCAGCCTTCGAGCAGCTGCCCGGTGCCGGCGGCGAACGAGAGGCGGAAGTGCGTCGGCACGCCATAGGCGCTGCCCTGCAGTGACGCGAGGTCCTGCGCGTCGAGCAGGTGCATCACCCAGTCGTCGCTGTCGGCGATCGTGGTGCCCTGGGGCGTGCGCAGCCCGAACAGCGCGCTGCACGAGGCGAAGACGTAGAAGGCGCCGTCGGGCACTTCGCAACGGATGCCGTCGATGGCATTGAGCGCCTCGACCACCGTGTCGCGCCGCGCGCGGTAGGCCTGGCGGTTGGTGGCGATGCTGTCCTGCGGTCCGGTGAGCGCCGCGATGGCGGCCGCCTGCGCGATCGAGTTCGGGCCCGAGGTGCTCTGCGACTGCAGCTTGACCATCGCCTTGATCAGCGCCGAAGGCCCGGCGCCGTAGCCGATGCGCCAGCCCGTCATCGCATAGGCCTTGGAGACGCCGTTCACCGTCAGCGTGCGTTCCTGCAGGTCGGGCGCCACCTCGGCGAGGGTGGCGAAGGGTGCGTCGCCGTAGACCAGATGCTCGTAGATGTCGTCGGTCAGCACCCAGACCTGCGGATGGCGCCGCAGCACCTCGGCCAGCGCCAGCAGTTCGGCGCGCGTGTAGGTGGCCCCGCTCGGATTGTTCGGCGAGTTGAGCATCAGCCAGCGCGTGCGGCCGGTGATGGCGCGCTCGAGGTCGGCGGGCTGCAGCTTGAAGCCTGCGCCGGCCGGGCCGTCGACGAACACCGGCACGCCGCCGGCCAGCCGCGCGATGTCGGGGTACGAGACCCAGTAGGGCGCCGGCACGATGACCTCGTCGCCGGCCGCCACCGTGCACATCAGCGCATTGAAGATCACCTGCTTGGCGCCGGTGCCGACGATGATCTCGTCCGGCGCGTAGCGCAGCCGGTTCTCGCGCAGGAACTTGCCCGCGATGGCCTCCTTGAGCGCCGGCGTGCCGCCGACGTCGGTGTAGCGCGTCTGGCCCTCGGCCATCGCGCGGATGGCGGCCTGCTTGATGTGTTCGGGCGTCTCGAAGTCGGGCTCGCCGGCGGTGAGAGCGAGGATGTCCCGGCCCTGCGCGCGCAGCTCGCGCGCCCTCTGGCCGGCCATGGAACTCGGAGAGGGCTGGATCCGGTTCAGTCGTGGTGCGATGTGAAGCATGCGGCCAGTATCGAAGTGCCTTCGCCGCGGGACAAACGAGTAATCGGCGTGGCTCGGTATTCCTTTTTTTCCTGGCCGGTGGTGGGCGTACATTCCGCCGCATGAACTTCACCTTCAAGCAGCTCGAGGCCTTCCTGTTCAGCGCGAGGCTCCAGAGCTTCAGCGCCGCGGCGGTGAAGCTGCACACCACGCAGTCGGCCATCTCCAAGCGCCTGGCCGAGCTCGAGGAGTCGCTCGGCGGTCCCTTGCTGCACCGCACCTCGCACGGGCTGGAGCTGGCGCAGCCCGGCCGCGAGCTGCTGCCGCTGGCGGAAGAGGCGCTGCGGCTGTGGCAGCGCATCGAGCACGACATCAGCCTCGACAAGACGCTGCGCGGCAGCTTCCGCGTGGGCGTGACGGAACTGATCGCGATGACCTGGCTCACGCGGCTGATCCAGCTGCTGCAGAAGCTGCATCCACAGGTGACGATCGAGCCGGTGGTGGATGCCGGCCTCACGCTGTTCGAGCGTCTCGAGGCCAACAAGCTCGACCTGACGATCATGCCGGGCACCTTCTGGGGCCAGGCCTTCGAATCGGTCAAGGTGGGGCAGGTCGATCAGGCCTGGATCGCGAGCCCGCGGCTGCGCATTCCGCAGCGCGCGCTGAAGCCGCACGAGTTCGCCGACTACCCGGTGATCGAGCAGCCCGCGGGTGCCTCGAAGAACCGCTTCTACGAGGCCTGGCGCGCCGAGCACGGCTTCCGCTTCGGCAAGGTCATGCTGACCAACAGCACGACGGTGCTGCGCGAGCTGACGATCAGCGGCTTCGGCATCAGCCAGCAGGCGCTCGACTACGTGCGGCCCGACATCCGCAGCGGCCTGCTGCGCATCGTGCGCAGCGACCCGATGCCGCCGCCACTGGTCTACAGCGCCGTGCACCGGCGCGACAACGCGAGCCCGGCGCTGGCGCGCATCGTCGAGCT
>NZ_JBZAYE010000557.1:0-4779 GCF_058244205.1 Variovorax sp. 20P10.2.4 | reverse complement strand
AGCATCCAGACAGAAACCGGCGGCGCGATCTCGCTGGACGCCGACGGGTCCGGGCAGGCTTCCGTGCTTGTGGCGGGCCGTCTTCAGGCGCCGGCCGGGACGCTGAACATCCGTGCCAAGAACACCTTGACGCTGGCCGACGGGGCCGAATTGCTGCTGCCCGGCGTGGCGCAAATCTTCCACGACCCGGTCATGCGCCTGCCCCAGGGCAGGGTGCTGCCGGGCGGCACGGTCACGCTGAATGCCGGCACGCTGGATGCGCAAGCGGGTGCGCTGATCGACGTGTCGGGCGCGCGGGGCACGGTGGCGTATTGGGATCGCGGCACGGGTGCGCTCGGCGCCCTGCGGCGCGTGAACCAGGAGCTGGGCAGCGATGGCGGCGCGGTCGCGATGGCGGCCGCGGCCGGCGGTGCGATGAATGCCAGGCTTCGCGCCCACGGCGGCAATGCCCAGGCGGCGGGCGGGTCCTTATCCATCACGGACACCAGCGCGGCAGGGAGTGCGTCCGGGGACCTGGTGGCGCCGGACATCGGCTCCTTCCTGTACTACAAGAGCCCCACCGGCACGTACACGTTCAACGGCGAAAGGTACGCGCGGATCATCGGCACCAGCGGCAACCTCGACGTCCACGACGAGTACGCCGGCGACGTCAAGATGAGCAGTGCCTTGCGCACCGCGCTCAACACGATGCTGCCAACGTCGGTGTCCAGCAGCCAGGGGCTCGTCCTCGACGCGGGTGCGGCGCTTGCCGCGGGACCGGGCGCCGACAGGGCGCCGTGGGAGCACGACGCGAACATCGACAAGCGGGTGGTCGAACTGCTCAACAAGTATTTCTGGAGCGGCACCGGAACGGCACTGACCCACAAGATCGACATCGGCAACATCGCCACCTCGGATGGCACCCTGCACGTGTCGGCGAAGGCGCTGCAGGACACGGGCTTCTCGGCGGTCGATCTGCATTCCACGCAAGTGGGCGTGCGGCTTGCCGGCGGCGTCGACCTGAGCGTCGCCGGTCGCCTGGGCATCACCGCCCCGGTCATCAGGAGCGACGGGCTGGGCGGCGTGGTGCGCTTGCACGCTCGCCATCTGCAGCTGAACCCGCTGGCAGGCACGGTCGGCGCCACGGCCGGCAATGCCGGCGAACTGATCCTGTCGGCCAGCCAGGCCATCGACATCGCAGGCAGGGGTGCGAAGGGCGAGTCTGCGTCGCCCGTCGACGTCAAGCTGCGCGGCTTCGAACGCACGGTGCTGGACACCGCCGACCTGCGCTTCGTGGCAGGGGCCTACAGCGAAGGCGGCACCGACTACGACGACTCCCAGCTCAGGGCCACGCTGGACGTGGGTGGCGCGCTGGAGATCAAGGCCGCGCAGGTCTACCCGGCCACGGCCGTCACGGCGCGAATCAACTCGGACCGGTCCATCACCGTGCGCGGCAACGGGAGCGCCGCGGCGCCTCTGTCGGCCGGCGGCAGCCTGACGCTGAATGCGCCCGTCATCGAGCAGGACGGCGTGCTGCGCGCGCCCTTCGGGCAGATTGCGCTGAATGCCAGCGAGCGCCTGACGCTGGGCACGAACAGCCTGACCTCGGTGTCCGGCGCGGGCCTGGACGTGCTCTACGGCAGCCTGCGCAACGCCGAATACTGGCTGGACCCGGCCAACCCGCAGGGCCGCAATCGTGCGAATGCCGGCGATGCCAGTTCCCTGGACGAAAACCGCTATCTGTCGTCCCTGCCGGAAAAGCGCGTGCTCCTGCAAGCGCCGGACGTGGCCATGGCCGCGGGCGCGGTGGTGGACATCGCGGGCGGGGGCGATCTGCACGCGTGGGAGCACGTGCCCGGCTCGGGCGGCTCGCACGACGTGCTGACGCTGCCCGGCATGTACGCGGTGCTGCCGGGCTACCAGGGCCTGTCGCCCGTGGCGGGCGGTGCGGCGGGCCGGAAGGTCTGGCTGGCCGGCGGCGGCCTGGGGGCCGGCTGGTACACGCTCCTGCCGGCACGCTATGCGCTGCTGCCCGGCGCCTTTGCGGTGCAGAGCACGGGCCAGGCCTTGCCGGCGTGGGCTGCGTCCCGTGGCGAGGTGGCGAGCCTGCGTGACGGCTCGACGATCGTGGCCGGGCGGGAACAGGACACGATCAGCGGCGCGCGCGATGCCACGGCCTCGGGCTGGCGCGTGCTGCCCGGCAGCCTGGTGCGCAAGGTCAGCGAATACAACGAAGCGCGGGGCAACGCCTTCTTCTCGTCGGATGCGTTCAAGCTGACGCAATACCGCCTGACAGGGCAGGACGTCGTGACCCCGCGCCTGGCCCGCGATGGCGGCGCGGTGGTGTTCAAGGCCGACCGCGCGCTGACGCTGGACGGCGAGCTGCGCGCCCAACCCGATGCGGGCGGGCGCGGCAGCCTGGTGGACATTGCCGCCGCGAAGATCGCCATCGTCGGCGCGGGGCAGGACAGCAACGACCTGCGCGCCGACGGCTACCTGGTCGTGGACGCCGGCAGCCTGACGCGCTTCGGCGCGGGCAGCCTGCTGGTGGGCGGCACGCGCACAGGCGATGTGCGGGGCCTGCAGGTGGACGTGGCCGCCAGCGACGTGGTGCTGCGCAACACGGCAGGCACCGCGCTGAGCGGCCCGGAGGTGATCCTGGCCGCGGCGAATGCGGTGTCGATCGAGTCGGGCAGCGTGCTGCGCGCGGACGGCCGGGCCTCGGGCGACGAGGCGAACCTGGTGCTCAAGCCGCAGGTGGCGGCCGTGTGGAGCGACAACAACACGCCGAACGACACCAGCGACGACCACATCGTCACACCCTCCAGGGACTGGGGTGCGCTGGTGCGCGTGAGCAGCGGCCAGGCCGTGCGGGCGTTGCGCGAGAACGTCGACACCACGGTCGGCGGCCAGGTGCGCATCGGCGCCGGCGCGCTGCTGCAGGGCGGCGAGGCGTTGCTGCTCGACGCCACCAGCAACACGGAGATGGCTGCCGGCGCGCAGCTGTCGGGCAAGGCCTTGTCGGTGGCCGCGAGCCGCATCGGCATCGGCGGCGGCAGCGGCGGCCTGGTGCTGGACGCCGACGCCCTGGCGCAGCTGTCGCGCGCGCAGGCATTGACGCTGCACAGCTACGGCAGCCTGGACTTCTATCGCTCGCTGGACATGCGCGGCCTGGCGCAGGTGGTGTTCGACGCCGCGGCCTTGCGCGGTCATGGCGCCGATGCCGTGCAGGTACAGGCCTCCCACCTGACGCTGCAGAACACGGGCGCTTCGCTCGGCAGCGCGGGCACGGGCAGTGGTCGCCTCGAGCTGTCGGCAGGCGAACTGGTGCTGGGCGCGGGCGACAAGACGATGTCCGGCTTCGACCAGGTGCTGCTGTCGGCCAGCCGGCGCATCGCTGGCGAAGGCACCGGGGGCCTGGACGCCGGGACGGCGGCGCTGACGCTGCGCACGCCGGTGCTGCAAGGGGTGTCCGGCGCCGACCAGGCCCTGCGAACGCAGGGGCAGCTGGTGTTGCAGCAAGAGGCGCAACTGGATGCGCAAGAGATGGCGGCGCAGGGCCGCGCCAGCCTGGGCGCGCGCCTGAGCCTGTCGGGCCAGGGCGTGACCGTGGCGCTGCCGGTGCTGGCGCTGGGCGGCAGCATTGCGGTCGATGCCGGCACGGGCAACCTCAGGGTCGCAGAGTCGGGCCGCCTGCACGCGGGAGGCCTGGAAAAGTCTTCTTCGACGCGGCCCGGTACGTGGATGCGGGGCAGATCAGCCTCGCGACGCGGGGCGGCTTGATCGACCTGGCCCCGGGCAGCCTGCTGGACCTGTCCGCCCATCCACGCGGTGGCGACGCCGGCCGCCTGACGGTGGATGCATCGGCCGGCGGACGGGTCCACTTCGGGGGCACGCTGCAGGCGCAGGCCGGTGCCGGGGGCAATGGCGGCAACTTTGCGCTGGCCATCGATCGGCTGGACGATTTCGGCGCGCTGGCGCGAACGCTCAACGATTCGGGTTTCAGCAGGTCGCGGCAGTTCCGCGTCCGCCAGGGCGACCTGACGATCGCGGGCACCACGCGGGTGGCCGACTTCGAAGTCATCACCGACCGCGGCGTGATCTCTGTCGACGGCACGGCGCGCGTCGAGGCCGACGCGGCCTACGGCGGCAGCATCCGCCTGGTCGGCGGGGCAGGGCTGACGATGCAGCCTGGCGCGGTGCTGGCAGCCCATGCCACCGACGCCATCGACGGCCTGGGCAGCAGCCGCATCGACCTGGAAGCGGTCGACGGCCAACTGAACCTGGCCGGCGGCACACTGGACCTGAGCGGCGGCGAAGGCGGCAAGCTGCGGCTGCGGGCGCAGCGCACCGCGGGCAACGACGGCCTGAACGTCACGGCGCTGAACGCCGCCGTGCAGGGCGCGCGCTCCGCGGTGCTCGAAGGCGTGCGCCACCATGCCAGCACGGACGGCACGGTGGAATCCGTGGCCCCGCGGGCGATCGCCGAGGCCAATGCCTTTGCAGGCCACACCGGCATCCTGACGCGGCTGGGCGGCAATGCAGGCGTCTACACCTTGGCGGCGGGCATCGAGATCACCAGCCCGGGCGACCTGACGCTGGGCCGCGACTGGAATCTGTTCGACAGTTTCGGTGCGGCGCACCGCGAAGGCACGCTCACGCTGCGCGCCGGCGGCAACCTGAACATCGACGGCCATCTGAGCGACGGCTTCGACGTGGCCGGCCGCGACAACGGCGCGGGCCGGGCGGCGCGGCTGCAGCAGGCCGCGTCGTGGAACCTGCGCCTGGTGGCGGGCGCGG
>NZ_JBZAYE010000556.1:0-4792 GCF_058244205.1 Variovorax sp. 20P10.2.4 | reverse complement strand
GCTGCGCCTCACCATCGGCCGCTGGGAGTGCAGCCCCGGGTCGATCAACACCATTGCCGAGCGCGTCGTCTTCACCGTCGATGCGCGCCATCCCGAGGCCGCCGCGCTCGACGCGGTGCGCGCGCTCGTCGATGCGGCGCTGCCGGCCGGCGGCCAGCTCGAGGTGCTGCAGGACAAGCCCACCGTGCGCTTCGACGCCGCGCTCGCGGGCCTGGCGCGCGAGGCCTGCGCTGCGCTGCAACTGAGCCACCGCGAGATGCTGTCGGGCGCCTTCCACGACGCCATGCCGCTGGCCGGCTTCTGCCCCAGCGCGATGCTGTTCGCGCCCAGCCGTGGCGGCGTGAGCCACCACCCCGACGAAGACACCCCCATCGACGACCTCGCGGCCTGCACGCGCGCCCTGGCCTGGTGCCTCGCGCGGCTGGCCGGGCCGCTCGTTTCCTCCACCCCTCCCGAAGCCTCAAAGGACTAGCCAGACCATGGACGACCAAGCCACTTCCTCTTCCCACACGGACACCCACGCGCACGCCCACGTGGCCGACAACGGCGAACCCGTCGGCGCCAACCGCACGCTGCGCGAGCCCGTGTCGGCCGACGGCACGCCCGAACTCGGCAAGCGCTACGAAGTGCCCGCGCGCAACGGCCGCGCCGTGCGGCTCGCCAAGGGCCAGGTGATCCGCGTCATCAACACGCACGGCAGCCAGGTGTGCGACTTCTGGGCCTTCAAGGCCGACGACCTCAGCGAGTTCATGTCGATGGAGCATGCGCGCGCGGTCATCGACCGCATCATGCCCAAGGCCGGCGATCCGCTCGCCACCAACCGCCGCCGTCCCATCATGACGCTCGTGGCCGACACCTCGCCCGGCGTGCACGACACGCTCATGGCCGCCTGCGACGCCTACCGCTACCAGAACCTCGGCGTGACCGAGTACCACGACAACTGCGCCGACAACATGCGCATGGCGCTCAAGGCCATCGGCTTGCGCGCGCGCGAGGTGCCGCAGCCGCTCAACCTGTGGATGAACATCCCGGTGGGCCCGGGCGGCGGCGTAGACTGGCTGCCGCCCGTCTCCAAGGCCGGCGACCATGTGGATCTGCGCGCCGAGATGGACTGCGTGGTCGTCATGTCGGCCTGCCCGCAGGACATCGTTCCCATCAACGACAACCGCCCGGTCGAAGTGCACTTCACCGTGCTGGCGGATGCCTGAGCTTCCCGGCGCGCCGCCGGCCCACTGACGACTCGACGCCATGCGCACTGCCAAGAAGACCACCGCCATTCCCGCCGCTGCCGCCGCCTCGCCGGCACCGGTGGACGCAGACCCGGACCTCGCGCTGTCGGCGCTGGGCCCGCGGCTCAAGCATGCGCGCATGGTGCGAAGTCTCACGCTGAAGGCGCTCGCCGATGCCGCCGGCTGTTCCGAAAGCCTGCTGTCGCGCGTGGAGCGCGGCCAGGTCATGCCCTCGCTGGCCAACCTGCACCGCCTCGCGCGTGCGCTCGACACCAACGTCGCCGAGCTCACGGCCTCGTTCGCGCCGCCCATGTCGCCGGTGACGCGCGCCGCCGAACGCCCCGTGATCGAGTTCACCGGCCTGCGCGGCAAGAAGCGCGGCGTGAAGCTCGAGCGCGTGATCGTGCCGATCCGCGGCCAGTTGCTGCAGGCCGACATCCACGTGCTCGAGCCCAAGGCCGAGAGCCTGGAGCAGATCGCGCACGTCGGCGAGGAGATGGGCTACGTGATCGAGGGCGAGTTCGAGCTGCGCCTGGGCGACGAGGTCTACCGGCTGTCGGCCGGCGACTCCTTCTATTTCTCCAGCGACGTGCCGCACAGCTACCGCAATCCCGGCAAGACCCAGACCCGGGTGCTGTGGACCAACACCCCGGCCACGTTCTGAACCCCCTGCCTGCCATGCACACAGACACCGCCATGCAGACGCTGCCGCGCTACAGCGGCATCCCGACCTTCATGCGCGTGCCCTTCGCGCAGCGCCTCGAGGACTTCGACATCGCCCTGGCCGGCGTGCCCTTCGATGGCGGCGTGACGGCGCGTCCCGGCGCGCGCTACGGTCCGCGCGAGATCCGCAACATGTCGTCGATGACGCGCGCCATCCACCACGTCACCGGCTTCAATCCCTTCGAGGCCTGCCGCGTGGCCGACGTGGGTGACGTGCCGTTCACCGACGTGTTCCACCTCGAGCGCTCGCACGAGGACATCCGCCGCTTCTTCGAACCCCTGTTCGCGGCCGGCAAGACGGTGCTGGCCGCGGGCGGCGACCACTCGATCACCTTCCCGGTGTTCCAGGCGATGCAGCCGCGCCGGCCGCTCGGCATGGTGCACATCGATGCGCACACCGACACCTGGGACGACTTCCTCGGTTCCAAGTTCAGCCATGGCTCGCCGTTCCGCCGCGCGGTCGAGGCCGGGCTGCTCGACCCGAAGCGCACCATCCAGATCGGCATCCGCGGCGCGCAGAATTCCGACCAGGGCTGGCGCTATTCGCTCGACAGCGGCATGCGCGTGGTCTTCATCGAGGAGTTCGAGGCCAGGGGCGTCGAGGCGATCGTGCAGGAGGCGCGGCGCGTCGTCGGCGATGGGCCCACTTACCTGTCGCTCGATGTCGATGGCCTGGACCCGGTGTTCGCGCCGGGCACCGGCACGCCCGAGATCGGCGGCATGACCACGCGCGAGACGCTGGGCCTGCTGCGCGGCCTCGACGGGCTGGACTTCGTGGGCGGGGACGTGGTCGAGGTGTCGCCGCCCTACGACCCCTCGGGCAGCACCGCGCTGCTGGGCGCCACGCTGATGTACGAGATCCTCTGCCTGCTGGCGCGCAGCGTGGCTTCGCGGCGCTGAAGCAGGGGTTCGGGGCCCCTCGCGGGCACGCCCCGAACCCGATCGACCCCGGGGTCGATCAGCCGAAGTTCTTTTCGGCGAAGTCCCAGTTGACCAGCTTGGCCAGGAAGGTCTCGACGAACTTGGGACGCAGGTTGCGGTAGTCGATGTAGTAGGCGTGTTCCCAGACGTCGACCGTCAAGAGCGCCGTGTCGGCGGTCGTCAGCGGCGTGCCGGCGGCGCCGGTGTTCACGATGTCCACGCTGCCCTCGGGCTTCTTCACCAGCCAGGTCCAGCCCGAGCCGAAGTTGCCCACGGCCGACTTCACGAAGGCTTCCTTGAAAGCGTCGAAGCTGCCCCACTTGGCATCGATGGCCTTGGCCAGCGCGCCGCTGGGAGCGCCGCCGCCTTGGGGCTTCATGCAGTTCCAGAAGAAGGTGTGGTTCCAGATCTGGGCCGAGTTGTTGTAGATGCCGCCGCTGGACTTCTTGATGATCTCTTCGAGCGTGAGCGACTCGAACTCGGTGCCCTTCTGCAGGTTGTTGAGGTTCACCACATAGGCGTTGTGGTGCTTGCCGTAGTGGTACTCGAGGGTCTCCTTCGAGTACTCGGGCGCCAGCGCGTCGAGGGCGTAGGGCAGGGGAGGCAGGGTGTGTTCCATCGTGGGGTCCTTCTGGTTGATAAAAAGAAAAAGAGGCGGGGACGCTCAGTCGGCGCCCTTGCCTGGCTTGATGCGGGTCTTGTCGCCGGCCTTGGGAACGACGCGGTAGGCGCAGCGCCGCGCGCCCGCGAGCACGTGCTCGACGCGGCTCACGCTCACGTCGGGCCCGAGCACCTCGTCGAAGAGCTGCAGCTCGCTGCGGCAGAAGCCCGTGCAGGCGCGCGCCGCGGTGCAGATCGGGCAATGGTTCTCGATGAAGAGGAAGCCCTCGCCCTCGTCGTCGGGGCGGTACTCGGCCATGTAGCCCTCGCGGCTGCGCACCTCGGCCAGCCGCTCCAGCCGCGCGCCGATGCCGCGCGCGCCGCGCAGCGCTTCGCGGTAGGTGCTGCGCATGGTCTCCTCGCGCGCGCCGATCAGCTGGTCCATGCCCTTCTCGCCGAACACCTGGATCACGGCGCTGATCATCTGCACCGTCATCTCGGCATGCGTGTCGGGAAAGCGCGCGTGGCCCGAGGCCGTGAGCCGCCAGATCTGCGTCGGCCGGCCGCGCCCGGCGCTGCGGCTCTCGGCGTCGACCAGGCCCTCGGCCTGCAGCTTGGCCATCTGCTGGCGCACCGCCTCCACCGTGACCTGCAGCACCTTGGCGATGTCGGGAATGCCGAGCGCGCCGCGGGTCTTGAGCGTCGAGAGGATGCGGTCGGCCGGCTGGTGCGGGGTCCAGGCGGGCTTGGCGTCGGCGGTGTCGTTGGCGGACATGGCGCGGTCTTCGTGGGGAGCGGAACGGAAAGGCGGCAACCCGTGCATTGTCAGGTGCTTGGGGCGTCCTTCGCAGAAACGCCCGAAAGCCCCTTGGCCGCGCCCTCGTCGCGGCCCGCGGTCGGGGCATCGGGTGCCTGCCATCCGCCGCCCACGGCCTTGTAGAGCGCGACCAGGCTGGTGTACGAAGCGGTCTCGGCCTCGGCCACCGCATCCTGCGCGCGCAGCAGCGTGCGCTGCGCATCGAGCACCGACAGGTAGGGCGCGGCGCCTTCGCGGTAGCGCACCTCGGCCAGCTCGGCCGCGCGCGCGCTCTGTTCCGAGGCCACCACCAGGCTTTGCAGCCGCTGCTGGTTCTGGCCGTAGCCGGTGAGGGCGTTCTCCACGTCCTCGATGGCGCGCAGCACGGTCTGCTCGTAGGCCGCGCGTTCGCCCTGCGCGCGGGCCTGCGCGCCGCGCAGTTGGGCGCGCACCGAACCCAGCCGCAGCGCGGGCCAGCTCAGGCCCGGCGTGAGGCTGAAGGCGCGGCTCGAACCGCTGCCCA
>NZ_JBZAYE010000555.1:0-4813 GCF_058244205.1 Variovorax sp. 20P10.2.4 | reverse complement strand
GCTGATGCGCGACGAGCCCGTGGCGGACGCACGCACCGTGGACCTGGGCTTCGAGCTCGTGGTGCGGCAGAGCAGCTGAGCCGCCGCGCCGCTTCGTTCACTGCCCGTAGAGGCCCACCACGCTCTGGCCCATCAGCGTGCGGCCCTTGAGCGCGGCCAGCAGTTCGTCGCGCGTCAGGCCCTCGGGCAGCGAGCCCGGCTCGGCCTCGGTGGCGATCACCGTCAGCACGTAGTGGTGCGGCAGGTCGCCGGCCGGCGGGCACATGCCGCGGTAGGCGATGGCGCCGGCCACGTTCTTGCCGACGGTGAAGCCAGCGTTCGCGGCCTGGCCCTCGCCCTGCCGCAGTTGCCCCTGGGCGGCCGGGATGTTGTAGGCCACCCAGTGCGAGACGCCGAGGCCCTTGCCGCCATCGGGATCGCTCATCAGCACCGCGACCGAGCGCGTGCCCGCGGGCAGATCGCTCCAGGCCACGGGCGGCGACACGCCCTGGCCGCCGCAGCCCGGTGCGTCGCCCGCGTGGATCTTCGGAATGGTCGCGCCGTCGGCGAAGGCGCTCGACGTGACCTTCATGCCCGCGGCCTGGGCGCCGAGCGCGAGGCCGGCCAGCAGGGCCGTGCAGAGGAGGCGTGTCGTGTTCTTCATGGCTTCACACCACCTTGACCGACAGGTTCGGCAGCCCGTCGATGTGGATCTCGATCAGGTCGCCGCGCACCACCGGGCCCACGTTCTCGGGCGTGCCCGCGTAGATGATGTCGCCGGGCTGCAGCTCGAAGGCCTGCGACAGCCGGCTGATCTGCTCGGCCACCGACCAGATCATGTGCTTGAGCGTGGCGCTCTGCTTGGTCTCGCCGTTGACCTTGAGCCAGATCGCGCCGTCGCTGAAGTGGCCGACCTGCGCCACCGGATGGATCGGGCCCACGGGCGCCGAATGGTCGAAGCTCTTGCCGATCTCCCAGGGCTTCTTCTGGTCGCCCATGCCGCGCTGCAGGTCGCGCCGCGTCATGTCCAGGCCCAGCGAGTAGCCGTAGACCAGGCCCAGCGCATCGTCGATCGACACGTCGCGCCCGCCCTTGCCGAGCGCCACCACGAGCTCGGCCTCGTAGTGGTAGTTCTTCGTCAGCGTGGGATAGGGGTGGTCGGCCACGGTGCCGGGCAGCACCACCTGCACCGCGTCGGCCGGCTTCTGGAAGAAGAAGGGCGGCTCGCGCGTCGGGTCGGAGCCCATCTCGCGCGCATGCGCCGCGTAGTTGCGGCCGATGCAGTAGATGCGGCGCACCGGGAACACCTGGTCGCTGCCGGCGATCGGGATGGTCGCGGCGGGCACGTCGAACGGCGTCTTCGCATTGCGCGCGGCGCCCGCGGGCAGCGCGCAACCGGCGATGGCGCCGGTGGCCATGGCGGCGCCGGCCAGCAGGCCGCGGCGGGAGGAATTGCTCATGCAGGGGTCTCCTTCGGTAGTAGCCGGACGATTCTGGGAGCCCGGGTGCGCGCGCTTGCGCACGCATCTACGCAAAAGCAGGACGCAGGCAACACCCGGGGCCCGGGCGTACCATCGCGCGATGCCCGCTTCGACCTCGAGCCATCGCCTCTACGGCATGCAGGAGCGCGCCGACCACCTCGATTTCGACATCCGCTTCGAGGGCGCGCGCGACGTGCTCGCGCGTCCGCACCGCCACGAGTACTTCCAGATCCAGGTCGGCATCGAGGGCGAGTCGCAGCAGCTGATCGGCGGTGCCGCGCGGCCCTTTGGCGCGGGCTGCCTGAGCTTCGTGCTGCCGTACCGGCTGCACGTGGTGCCGCATCCGCCGGGCGCGCGCTACGCCATCGTCAACTTCGACCAGTCCTTCCTCTGGCCCGAGCTGGCGGTCGAGCCGCTCGATCTCGAGGAGGTGCCGATCGCGCGCCATCCCGAACTCGCGCCCTTCCTGTTCCAGGAGTACGTGGACTTCCATTTCGAGGCCGAGGACTTCGCGCGCATCCTCGGCTGGCTCGAGGAGCTGTCGGCGCTCAATCGCGAAGGGCGCTTCGCGGCCGGCGGCGCGATCCGCGGCATCCTGCTGCAGCTGCTCTCGCTGGCCTGCCGAAGGCACGAGGCGGCGCTGCGCGAACAGGCGGCGCGCCACCGCGGCCACAGCTCGCGGCGCGATGCGCTGCAGCGCGTGCTGCACTACGTGCGCGAGCACCTGGGCGAGGAGATGTCGCTCAACGACGCGGCCGCGGCCGCGATGCTGTCGCCGAACTACCTCGCGCACCTGCTGAAGAAGCAGACCCAGCGCACCTTCACCGAACTCGTGACCGAAAGGCGGCTGGAACGCGCGCGCGAGCTGCTGCTGGCCTCGGACGGCCGCATCGCCGACATCGCGCGGCAATGCGGCTTCGCCGACGCGGTCTATTTCAGCCGGCGCTTCCGGCAGCACATGGGCCTGACGCCGCGCGAGTTCCGCGCGCAGTCGCCGGCGCGGCCCGGGCCGTAGCTCAGGCCGCCGGCGGCTCGACCGGCAGCGCGCGCTTGTGCGCGCTCTTGCGGTGCGTCGACAGGATGACCTCGCGCGCCGCGGCCGACACCGGCTTGCCCTCGAGGAAGTCGTCGATCTGCTCGTAGGTCACGCCGAAGGCGTCCTCGTCGGGCTTGCCCGGCACCAGCGACTCGAGGTCGGCCGTGGGCACCTTGTAGACCAGCGCATCGGGCGCGCCGAGCAGCTGCGCTACCGCGCGCACGCGGCGCTTGTTGAGGCCGGTCAGCGGCGTGATGTCGGCCGCGCCGTCGCCGAACTTGGTGAAGAAGCCCATCAGCGCCTCGGCCGCGTGGTCGGTGCCGATCACGATGCCGTTGTGCGCGCCCGCCACCGCGAACTGCGCGATCATGCGCTGGCGCGCCTTGATGTTGCCGAGCACGAAGTCCTCGTGCGCCGCGTCGCGGAAGGCCAGGTCGCCGGCCTTGAGCGCCGCGAGCATCGCGTCGGCCGCGGGCCGCACGTCCACCGTCAGCAGGCGGTCGGGCCGGATCACGGCCAGCGAGGCCTGCGCCTCGGCCTCGTCCTTCTGCACGCCGTAGGGCAGCCGCATCGCGATGAAGGTGGCCTCGCGGCCCTCGGCGCGCAGTCGCTCGACCGCGCGCTGCGCGAGGCAGCCGGCGGTCAGCGAATCCACGCCGCCGCTGATGCCCAGCACGTAGGTCGACAGACCGGTGCGGCGCAGGTAGGCGGCGAGGAACTCGACGCGCCGCTCGAGCTCGGCGGCGGCGTCGAACACGGGCGCGACGGACAGCGCCGCGATGATCTCGCGCTGCGTGGCGTCGACGGGGGACAGTTCGGTGCTCATGGAAAGGGTCTCCGTGGGTTCGCGGACATCAGAAGTCGACCAGGCTCAGGCCGATGCTCAACACCGTGCGCTTGCGGTTGTAGTCCACCAGCGTGTCGCCATAGCCGTAGAACAGCTGCGTGTGGAAGCGCAGGTTGCTCTTGGTCGGATCGCCGATCGCCTTGAGCCATTCGAGCCGCACCGAGCCGCGCCCGCTGTCGCGCAGGTTGTTGCGCACCGTGATGCCCAGTGTGTTGTTGCGGTCGAGGTTCCAGCGGCCGGTGACTTCGGCGCGGCCGATGTAGTCGGCGATGTCGGGGTTGTCGTCCTTCTCCGGGCTCTCGGAGATGCGCTTCCAGATCCGGCCCGTGATGCTGAAGCGGTCGTCGAGCTCGGCGCCGGCCATCAGGTAGACGCGGTTCCAGCTGCGCGACAGTGGCAGGCTCTGGCCGTTCGACTGGTGCACGATGCCCAGCCCGGTGTAGCGCCAGCGCCAGCCGCCCGGCAGCTTGAAGTCGGTCGGGTAGACATACATCAGCTCGGGTTCGTGGTCGGTGGTGCGGAAGGGCCGCGAGATCGCGCCGTTGAACAGCTGCCAGGTCGACTGCTGCGTGTAGGCGAACCACAGCGAGTCCTTCTTGATCGGGTCGTTCTGCGTCAGCAGGCCCTGCGCGAGCTTGGTGCGCACCGACAGGCCGATGCGCATCTCGTTGGCCTGGTAGGCCACCGGGTCGCCGGTGTGGTCCGGCGACGGCGAGGTCGGCGTGTCGGGCTTGTGGGTGGCGGCCGAGACCGAGACGTTGAGCGGCCGGTAGCCGCGGAAGCCGAAGGTGCCGCAGTCGGTGGCGTTCTCCAGTTCCCAGAAGCGCGACAGCGCCGAGTACTGGCGGTCGCGGCAGCCCTCGGTGGTGGCGACCGAGACCACGCGCGTGGCCGGGATCGAGCCGTCGACCGGCGGCGCGGGCTGGGTGTTGGCGAGCACCGGCGGCGCGACCGGCACCGACACCGAGGGCAGCGTCTGCTGCTGTGACCAGCGGTCGTAGCAGGCCAGCCGCGCGGCGTTGTCGGTGCCGAGCGCGGCGCAGCTCTGCCAGGTGAGCTGGTTGTCGGCCAGCGGGCTCTTGGGCTGGTCGACGGCCTGCGCCTGCGCGACGCCGGTCAGCAGCAGCGCCGCGGTGGCCAGCACCGCGCGCAGGCGGCCTTGCATGGTGGTGTTCATTTCCCTGACCCTTCCTTCTTCGTCAGCACGAAGGGATGCGTGCTCTCATCGGTGGCGTCGCGCCAGGTGCCGCGGAATTCGCGGCCGCAACCGCCGGGCGCCATCGCGCCGACCCAGACGCCGCTGATGCTGCGGCCATCGAGCGATTCGTCGATGGCCAGCGTGCCGTCGTCGCCGATATCGCCCGCCAGTTGCGATACCGCGGCCGGCCGGCCGGTGACGGCGGGGCGCGCGATGGTGCCGCGCACGCCGGCGTATTCGGGATGGCGGGCCAGCTGCACGACGGCCACGGC
>NZ_JBZAYE010000554.1:0-4820 GCF_058244205.1 Variovorax sp. 20P10.2.4 | reverse complement strand
CGCGCTGAAGCTGCCGCGGAAATAGATCAGCGGGTCGGCGCCGCCATCGCTGTGCACCTCGCGCACCAGGCCGATGAAGACCGAGTGCGTGCCGTGGTCGTGCGCCTGCAGCAGCTCGCAGTCGAGGCTGGCGAGCGCATCGGCCATCACCGGCGCGCCGGTCTGCTGCACGGTCCAGTCGCCGCCCTCGAAGCGCTGCTCGCCCTTCAGGCCGGTCATGCCCGCGAAGCGCGCGGCGATGTCGGCCTGGCCGTCGCGCAGCAGGTTCACCGAGAAGGCGCGCGTGCGCTCGATCACCGGGTGCGCGCTCGCGCCGCGGTTGACGCAGATCAGCACGGTGGGCGGCGAATCCGACAGCGAGCAGAAGGCCGTGGCGGTGAGCCCGGTGCGCTCGCCGGGCCGGCCGGTGGCGATGACCACCGGCGCACCCGCGTGATGCTTCATGAGTTGCTTGTAGGCGCTGGCTTCCATGGGGTGCTCCTCGTGTCAGCGGTAGAGATGTTTCCAGTCGCCCGCCGCCGGACGCGCCAGGCCGAGGTTGTCGCGCAGGGTCGGGCCCTCGTAGTCGTGGTGGAAGACGCCGCGGCGCTGCAGCTCGGGCACCACCAGCCGCACGAAGTCCTCGTAGCTGCCGGGCATGCTGGTGGCCGCGAGCACGAAGCCGTCGCAGGCGCCGGTGCGGAACCACTGCTCCATCTGGTCGGCGACGTCGGTCTTGCTGCCGACGAAGGTGGCGAGCTCGTCGGTGGTGCCGCGGCCGCTGAAGCGCAGGAAGTCCGCGAGCGTCGGCCGTGCCAGGCCGCTCTGCGCGATCACGCGGTCGAGGATGGCGCGCAGCCCGGTGATCGAGCCCAGCTCCTCGTCGGTGAAGGGCTCGTCGGGCCGCTTGGTCGCGAAGTCGAAGTTCAGCACTTCCGACAGCAGCGCGAGGCCGTCGACCGGTTTCACGAGCGCATCGATCTCGGCCTTCTTGTCCTCGGCCTCGGCGCGGCTCTCGGCCGCGATCACGTAGACCGCGGGCGCCACCTTGACCTGGGCCGGATCGCGGCCGTGCGCCGCGACCTTGCGCTTGAAGTCGGCGTACGACCTGCGTGCCACGTCGATGTTCGGATAGATCACGAACACCAGCTCGCCCCAGCGCGCCGCGAACTCGCTGCCGCGCCCGCTCTGGCCGGCCTGGATCAGCACCGGATGGCCCTGCGCCGAGCGCGGCACGGTGAACGGTCCGCGCGACTTGAACCACTTGCCGCTGTGGTCGAGGCGGCGCACCTTGGAAGCGTCGGCGAAGCGGCCGTTCGCCTTGTCGTGCAGCACGGCGCCTTCCTGCCAGGTGTCCCAGTGGCCGAGCACCACTTCGAGGAACTCGTCGGCGCGCTCGTAGCGCAGGTCGTGCGCGAGGTGCTCCTGCGCGCCGAAATTCGCGGCCTCCGAATTGTTGAGCGAGGTCACCACGTTCCAGGCCACGCGGCCTTGCGTCAGCAGGTCGAGCGTGGCGAACACGCGCGCCACGTGGAAGGGCTCGTAGTAGGTGGTGGAGTAGGTGGCGCCCAGGCCCAGGCGCTCGGTGGCCAGGCCCATGGCCGTGACCACGGAGATCGGGTCGAGCTTGACCGCGCGCACGCCGTGCTCGACCGTGTCGCGGTGGTCGTCGCCATAGCGGTCGGGCATCGCGAGCCGGTCGTCGAAGAAGGCCATCTGGAACTTGCCGCGCTCCAGCGTGCGGGCGATGTTCTGGTAGTAGGCCGGCGTGCCATAGCCGAGTTCGGTGTCGGGGTGGCGCCACGAGGCGACCAGGTTCGAGCAGTTCTGCGCCTGCAGGAAGGCCACGAGCGTCATCTGGGGTGCGGTCATCGGATCTTGCCTCTCTCTCGCGACTCGTCGGAGTCATTGGGATGGCTCGAATGCTAGGTTTGACCTCGCACCACAACAACTCAAATAATCTTAGGCATTGTTCAGACTTTTGGAATGACGCAGGATCGCCCCATGAACATCAACTTCAAGCTGATCGGCACCTTCCTCTCGGTGGCGCAGAACGAGAGCTTCCGCAAGGCGGCCGAGGAGACCAACCGCTCGCTGCCCGCGGTCAGCATGCAGGTCAAGCAGCTCGAGGAGCAGCTCGGCGTGGCGCTGTTCCAGCGCACCACGCGCAAGGTGACGCTGACGCAGGAGGGCGAGCAGCTGCTGATCAGCGCGCGCAAGGCGCTGGCCGAGCTCGAGGTCGGGCTCTCGCACATCCAGCATGCGGCCGACGTGCAGCATGGCCACCTGTCCTTCGCCTGCGTGCCGACCATCGCGAGCACGCGGCTGCCGGCGATCCTCACGGCCTTCGCGAAGAAGTATCCGGGCATCAGCGTGCATGTGCGCGAGCTTGCCAACCAGGACCTGCTGGAGGCGGTGCGTCGGCGCGAGGTCGACTTCGCGATCGGGCCGGTGCCCGAGAAGAAGGGCGAGCTCGAGTTCGCGCCGATCTTCGTCGACGACTACTGCGCGATGCTGCCGCGCGGCTATCAGGACAACGGCCGCGCGAGCATCTCGCTGCGCGAGCTGTCGAAGCTGCCGTTGCTCAAGCTGTCGAGCTCGACCGCCTTTCGCGACCACGTCGACAACGCGCTCAAGGCCAACGGCCTTTCGCACGAGAGCAACTACGAGTTCATGCAGGTCACGACGCTGGTCGCGATGGCCGAGGCGGGCCTGGGCATCGCGCTGCTGCCGCGCGTGGCGCTGCCGCGGCGCACGCCGCTCAAGGTGGTGCGCATCATCGGGCCGGCGTTGAGCCGCACCATCGCCATCGTGACGATCCGTGGCCATTCGCTCTCGCCCGCGGCGGCGCGGCTGGTGGAGATGTGCAACAAATTGATCGCGGCCGAGTAGCGAGCGGCCGAACATGGACAAACGGTAATGTTCGCGGCGTTCGTGCGCGCCCTATCGTTTTTATGATCCGAAGCGATGGCGGTCCTGTCCCGGGGTCGCCGTTCCGCTCGACATGAACACCGCACCCCGTCCCTCCCTGTCGACCTGCTTGCGGGCCGGTTTGCTGTGCGCGGGCTTCCTGCTCGGGCATGCCGCCGACGCGGCGCGCGGGCCGGCGCCCACCGCCTTCCAGACCAGCACCTATGCGGCCGGGCTCGAGTTGCCCTGGGGCATGGAGTTCATGCCCGACGGCCGCCTGCTGGTGACCGAGCGCGCGGGCCGCCTGCGCATCGTGGATGCGCAGGGCGACAAGGTCTCGACGCCGGTGCGTGGCCTGCCGGCCGTCGACCGGCGCAGCCATGGCGGTCTGCTCGACGTCACGATCGATCCGGGCTTCGAGGCCAACCGCCTCATCTACCTGAGCTACACCGAGGTCGATCGCCGCCGCAGCCGCGCCGGGCGCAACGGCATCGCGGTCGCGCGGGCACGGCTCAGCGACGACGGCGCGCGCGTCGAGCAGCTCAAGGTGCTGTTCCGCCAGACGCCGAAGATCGCGGTAGGCGAGAACCTCGGCGGGCGGCTCGCGGTCTCGGGCGATGGCCACCTGTTCCTCACGCTCGGCGACCGCTATGCGCCCGAGGACCGCATGCGCGCGCAGTCGCTGGGCTACTACCAGGGCAAGACGGTGCGCATCCGCACCGATGGCGGCATTCCGGCCGACAACCCCTTCGCGCAGCGCGCGGGCGCGCGGCCCGAGATCTGGAGCCTCGGCCATCGCAATCCGCAGGGCGCCTTCGTGCATCCGCGCACGGGCCAGCTCTGGGTGGCGGAGCACGGACCGCAGGGCGGCGACGAGATCAACGTGGTGCGCAAGGGCCGCAATTACGGCTGGCCCCTCGTCAGCTTCGGCTGCGAGTACAACACCTGCGCGCCGATCGGCGAGGGCACCGCCAGGGCCGGTCTCGCACCGCCGCTCGTGCACTGGGGCCTGCCGGCGATCGCGCCGAGCAACCTGATCCTCTACACCGGCGACCAGTTTCCCGAGTGGAAGGGCAGCGTGCTCGTGGGCGCGCTGGCCGGCAAGGCCGTGTGGCGCATCGAGCTTGCGGGCGAGGACGCCGCGCCGCGCGTGGTGTGGCGTGAGCCGCTGTTCGCCGAGCTCGGCGAGCGCATCCGCGACATCCGCCAGGGGCCCGATGGCGGCCTCTACCTGCTGGTGGATGGGGTGCAGGGCCGCGTGGTGCGCGTCGCGCGCGCCGACGCGAGCCTGTAGCGCCGGCGCGGGCGGCAGCGGGCGGCACAATCGAAGGCGTGATCCATCCCACTCCCCTGTGGCGTTGCCTCATCGTCGAGGACGACGCCGACAACGCCCGCTACATCGCCGAGGGCTTTCGCGCGCTCGGCCACGTGGCGGTGATCAGCCGCGACGGCACCGATGCACTGGCGCGCGCCACCAGCGAAGCCTGGGACCTCGTGATCCTCGACCGCATGCTGCCGAACGAGGTCGACGGCCTGTCGATCCTCGCGACCCTGCGCGCGCTCGGCAAGAAGACACCGGTGCTGGTGCTCAGCGCGCTGAGCGCGCTCGACGAGCGCGTGCGCGGCCTCAAGGCCGGCGGCGACGACTACCTGGCCAAGCCCTTCGCGTTCTCGGAGCTGGCCGCGCGCGCCGAGGCGCTGGTGCGGCGCTCGCGCACCGGGCCCGAGATCCGCACGCTCGAGGTGGCCGACCTGTCCATCGACCTCGCGAGCCGGCAGGTGAAGCGCGCGGGTCGCCCCATCGCGCTGCAGCCGCGCGAGTTCCGCCTGCTGGCCTACCTCATGATGCATCCGGGCCAGGTGGTCACGCGCACCATGCTGCTCGAGGCCGTGTGGGACTACCAGTTCGATCCGCAGACCAACGTGATCGA
>NZ_JBZAYE010000553.1:0-4833 GCF_058244205.1 Variovorax sp. 20P10.2.4 | reverse complement strand
TCACGCTGGGCGCCGCGCACGCGCTGCATCGGCAGCGAGGCGAGCGCGCCGGCATTGCCGTGCGCGCCGCCGTGCAGGTGCGAGTTGAGCACCAGGCCACCGCCGACGAAGGTGTCGACGAACACGTAGAGAAAGCTCTTCAGGTCGTGGCCGCGCCCGCTCACCAGCTCGGCCACGCAGGCCGCGACCGTGTCGCGCGCGAAGATCACCGGCAGGTCGGTGCGCTGGCGCACCTCGGCGCCCAGGTCCATGCCGTTCCACAGGTCGGACTGCGCCTTCGACAGCCCGAGCGTGCGGTGCCAGCCGCCGAGCAGGAACGGCGCGGCGAGCCCCACGCCGACGGTGCGCGCGGCCAAGGGTCCGAGGCCATCGCGCAGCCGGTGGGTGTGCTGCGCGATCGCGGGCAGCAGCGCTTCGGCATCGGGAAAGTCGTAGGCCATCGCGTGGCGCTCGCGCACCTGGGCCGTGAAGTCGATCAGCAGCCATTCGGCGCCGCGCCGGCCGACCTTGACGCCGATCGCGAAGGCGCCGTCGGGGTTGAGCGCGAGCGGCACCGAGGGCTGGCCGATGCGGCCGCGCACGCGGCTCTGCTTGACGATCAGCCCGTCCTCCTCGAGCCGCGCGGTGATCAGCCCGATGGTCTGCGCGCTCAGGCCGGTGAGGCGCGCGAGGTCGGCCTTGGGCAGGCTGCCGTGCACGCGCAGCGCCTGCAGCACGGTGCGCTCGTTGAACTGGCGCATGCCGACCTGGTTCGAGCCGCGCGGGCGCAGCAGGTCGGGCATGCGCGCGGCGGGCGCGGCATCAGGCATGCGCCTCCGCGGGCAAGGCGCTCGGCGGCATGGCACCGGTCATCACGGCCACGGTGTCGCTCATGCTGATCTTCTTCGGATCGAGCACGGCGGCGCGCTTGCCCAGGCGCGCGACGTGGATGCGGTCGGCGACCTCGAACACGTGCGGCATGTTGTGGCTGATCAGCACCACGGGCAGGCCGCGGTCGCGCACGCGGCGGATCAGCTCGAGCACCATGTTGCCCTCCTTCACGCCGAGCGCGGCGGTGGGCTCGTCCATGATGACCACGTGGCGCGCGAAGGCCGCGCTGCGCGCCACCGCCACGCACTGGCGCTGGCCGCCCGAGAGGGTCTCGACCGCCTGCGTCATCGACTGGATGCCGACCTTGAGGTCCGCCATGCGGGCCGCGCTCTCCAGCAGCATCTTCTTCTTGTCGAGCATGCGCAGCACGTTGCCGAGAAAGCCGGGGCGGCGCAGCTCGCGGCCGAGGAACAGGTTCTCGTAGATGGTCATCGCGGGCGCGACGGCCAGGTCCTGGTAGACGGTCTCGATGCCGGCCCGCCGCGCATCGAGCGGATTGCGGAACTGCACCGGCTGGCCGTCGAGCAGGATCTGGCCCTCGTCGGGCACGATCGCGCCCGACAGCGCCTTGATCAGCGAGGACTTGCCCGCGCCGTTGTCGCCGATCACCGCGAGGATCTCGCCCTCGCGCAGCTCGAAGTCGACGCCGTCGAGCGCGGTGACCTGGCCGTAGCGCTTCACCAGGCCCCGGGCCTGCATCACCACCTTCGGGTTCGTCACGGCGTTCATCAGCGGGCCCCCTTGCGCGAGAGCTGGTCGGCCGCCACCGCGAGGATCACGAGCACGCCCGTCACCAGCACCTGGTAGATCGACGACACGCCCATCAGCGTGAGCCCGTTGCGGAACACGCCCACGATCAGCACGCCGATCAGCGAGCCGAGCACGATGCCGCGCCCGCCGAACAGGCTGGTGCCGCCCAGCACCACGGCCGTGATGGCATCGAGGTTCTCGGTCTGGCCCGCGTTGGGATCGCCCACGCCGGTGCGCGCCACCGAGAGCAACGAGGCGATGCCGTAGAGCACGCCCGCGGCCACGTACACGCCCAGCAGCACGCGCTGCGTCGGGATGCCGACCAGCCGCGTGGCCTCGGCGTTGTTGCCCACCGCGTAGATGTGGCGGCCGGCGCCGGTCTCGCGCAGCACGAACCACGCGAGGCCGTAGAGCGCCACCATCAGCACCGAGCCCCACGCCACCTCGGCGCTGCCGATGGTGAAGGTGGTGCCCAGGCCCGTGAGGCCGGCCGGCAGGTCGGTGATGGTCTGCGAGGACGAATACAGCTGCGTGATCGCGAACGCGATGTTCAGCGTGCCCAGCGTCACGATGAAGGGCGGCAGCTTGATGCGCGTGACCAGCAGGCCGTTGAGCAGGCCGAACAGCGTGGTCACGCCGATGCCGCAGAGGATGGCCACCGGCACCGGCAGGCCGAGCTCGGTGGCGAACTTGGTCATGATGATGCCGCCCAGCGCCATCACCATGCCGCACGACAGGTCGATGCCGGCCGTGAGAATGATCAGCGTCTGGCCGATCGCGATCACGCCGACCACCATCACCTGCTGCAGGATCAGCGAGAGGTTGCCGCCGGTGAGAAAGCGGTCGGACTGGGTCGCGAAGAAGATGCAGGCACCCAGCAGGGCCAGCCACGGCCCGAGGGCGCCCCACGGGATGTGGTGCGTTGCGGATTTCGCCATCGATGTGCCTCCCTGGGGCGGACTGCTTACTTCTTGCCCCAGCACAGCTCGGCGCCGGTCTTGGTGTCCTTGCTCTCGACGCCGGCCACGCTCTTGCCCGCGATCAGGGTCACGCCGGTGTCGACGTAGCCCGAGGCCTTCTTGCCGGTCTTCGCGAACTCCACGCCCGCGGCCACGCCCATCGCGGCCATCTTCAGCGGGTACTGCTGCGAGGTCGCGGCGATGATGCCGGCGTTGGTGTCCTTGATGCCCTGGCAGCCGCCGTCGACCGAGACGATCAGCACGCCCTTCTCCTTGCCCGCGCGCTTGAGCGCGTTGTAGGCACCGGCCGCGGCGGGCTCGTTGATGGTGTAGACCAGGTTCACGTCGGGCGCCTTCTGCAGGCAGTTCTCCATCACGGTCTGGGCCTTGGCCTGGTCGCCGAAGCTGTCGGCCATGCAGACGATCTCGGGCGCCTTCGACAGCTCGTTCGACTTGGCGTCGTTCGCGGCCAGCCCGAAGCCCTTCATGAAGCCGTTGTGGCGCTGCGCGCCCACCGGGTGGCCCGGCAGCAGGTCGAGCGCGACGATCTTCGGCGTCTTGCCGGCCATCGCGGCCTTGGCGTATTCGCCGATCAGCACGCCGGCCGTGTAGTTGTTGGTGGCGAACAGCGCGTCGGTGGCCTCGGGCGGATCGGCCGGGCTGTCGAGCGCGATCACCATGATCCCCTTGTCGCGTGCCTTCTTGATCGCCGGCACGATGGCCTTGGCGTCGCTCGGCGTGATCAGGATGGTCTTGGCGCCGGCCGCGATCATGTTCTCCATCGCCGTGATCTGGCCCGCGTTGTCGCCGTCGGCCTTGCCCGCGCCCGACAGCAGCTTGGCGCCGAGCTTCTTCGCCTCTTCCTGCGCGCCTTCCTTCATCTTCACGAAGAAGGGGTTGGTCTCGGTCTTGGTGACAAGGCCGATCACGGGTTCGCCGGCGGCGAAGGCGGTGGATGCGGCGACGGACGCGGCCGCCAGGGCCAGGATGCAGCGGATGCGGGGCATGGGTTGTCTCTCCTTGGGCAGGCGGCTGGATCGGACCGCCCTGTTGGTTCTCGGAATCCGGCCGGGTCGCCATGCGGAGGGCGTCGCCGGGCCGGGCGCCAGCGGACTATCGGCGAAGGGAAGGACTAAATCAATATGATTTAGTTATCGAAAACCCGCACAGGAAGCGTCAAGGATTCGGCTCGCAGCCCAGGATTTGGACGCCTGTCAAACGAAACAGTTACTTGCATTTACTCTCATTACCGACAGAATGACTCAGCATCTGGAGGTCAAGCACGCGTGAGTGGCGAGGTCGTCGAACTGCTGAGAACCCAGCCCGAAATCGCGCTGTTCCTCGTGCTCGCCGTCGGCCATGCCGTCGGCGCCATCCGCTTCGGACCGATCCAGCTCGGCGGCATCTGCGGCACCCTGATCGCCGCGCTGGTGGTCGGCCAGCTCGGCATCCGGGTCGACGACAGCGTGAAGAACGTGTTCTTCATGCTCTTCATCTTCGCGCTCGGCTATGCGGGCGGCCCGCAGTTCTTCGCCAACCTCGACGCCAAGGGCCTGCGCCTGGGCCTGCTGTGCCTGGTCGAGGTGGTGGCGGTGCTCGCGCTGGTGCTGGGCGCCACCGTGCTGCTGTCGCTCGACCAGGGCACGGCCGCCGGACTGATGGCCGGCGCGGCCACCGAATCGGCGGTGGTGGGCACGGCCACCGACGCGATCTCCAAGCTCGGCCTGCCCGCGGCGGACATGCAGCAGCTGCAGGCCAACGTGGTCACGGCCTACTCCATCACCTACGTGTTCGGACTGATCGCGATCGTGGTTTTCACGAGCCAGATATTTCCGCTGCTGCTGCGCGTGGACCTGCGCGCCGAGGCCGACCGGCTGTGGAAGACCATGGGCGGCGGCGGCGACGATCCCGGCGCCGCGAGCGCGGTGCCCGAGATGGTCGGCCGCGTGTTCGAGGTGACGACGGGACGCGGCCGTTCGATCGGCGAGCTGGCGGCGATCCTCGGCGGCCAGGCCCACATCGAGCGCGTGCTGCGCGCCGGCCAGAGCCTGGCGGTGGAACCCGCGCTGCGGCTGCGCGCCCACGACCGGGTGCTGGCCATCGGCCGCCGCGCGGCGCTGGTCAACGTGGCCGAGCTGCTGGGCCGCGAGTTCGCCGACACCACGGCCTTCGACGCGGTGGTCGAGACCACCGAGGCGGTGCTGAACCGGCGCGAGTGGTTCGGCCGCGAGCTGCGCGAGCTGGCCGCGGCGCT
>NZ_JBZAYE010000552.1:0-4841 GCF_058244205.1 Variovorax sp. 20P10.2.4 | reverse complement strand
GCGCAACTCGTCGGCGCGAGCGGTGGGCCGCATGCCGCGCTGGGCGGGCACGAGCAGCGGGTCCTTGAACACCTCGCGCAGCTTGGCGAGCTGCACGCTCACCGAAGGCTGCGACAGGTTCAGGCGCTCGGCCGCGCGGGTGACGTTGCGCTCGGCCAGCAGGGTGTCGAGCGTGAGCAGCAGGTTGAGGTCGAGGCGGCTCCAATTGTTCATGGCAATTCCTGGAATTCGAACTATTCATTTCTAATATATCGCCACGCTGCCTAACCTGCGGTCATCGCTCCTCTTCTTTCCTCATGACCTCAGGTGAATCCATGAACGTACTCCTCGTGCTCGCGCATCCCGAACCCGCCTCGCTCAACGGCTCGCTGCATCGCTTCATGCGCGAACGGCTCGAGGCCCAGGGCCATTCGGTGCGCACTTCCGATCTCTATGAGATGCGCTGGAAGCCGACGCTCGAAGCGGCGGACTTTCCGGCGCGCGACGCGGCCGCTCCCTTCGACCCCGCGCTCGATTCGCTGCGCGCCTTCGAAACCGGCACGCAGGCGGCCGACATCGAGGCCGAGCAGCAGAAGCTGCTGTGGGCCGACGCGGTGATCCTGCAGTTTCCGCTCTGGTGGTATTCGATGCCGGCGATACTCAAGGGCTGGATCGAGCGCATCTATGCCTATGGCTTCGCCTACGGAGTCGGCGAGCATTCCGACAGCCACTGGGGCGACCGCTTCGGCGAAGGCTCGATGGCGGGCAAGCGCGCGATGGTGGTCACCACCACGGGCGGCTGGGCCTCGCACTACGCGCCGCGCGGCATCAACGGGCCGATGGAAGACCTGCTGTTCCCGATCCATCACGGGATCCTCTACTACCCGGGCTTCGAGGTGCTGCCGCCCTACGTGGTGCACCGCACGGGCAAGGTCGATGCGGCGGCCTATGCGCGCATCGAGCAGGAACTGGGGGCGAGGATGGACACGCTGTTCAGCACGGCGCCGATCCCGTTTCGCCGCCAGAACCATGGCGACTACGAGATTCCCGCCCTCACCCTGCGGCCCGACATCGCGCCGGGCCGCTCGGGCTTCGGGGTGCACCAGGCACCGGCCGAACCCCAGGCTGCCGCCGAGGCTTAGGGCAGCACGGGGGTCGCGGCCGCGGCGGCGATCGCCGCGTCGGCATCCACGCGCAGCATGAAGCGCCGGGCCACGAGGTCGTTGGCGGCGGCGGTCACGGCCGACACGTAGCCTGCCTGGTTGGTATAGCGCTCCTGCAGCGACAGGCGCGGGTCGCCGCTGCCGGTGCGCGCGGCCGTGGTCTTGGCGAACGGGAAGTAGGCGCCGAACAGGCCGGCCTGGTCGATGGTGGCGGGCTTGCTGGTGTAGTTCCAGCCAGTGTTGGTGCCCAGGGGCACGGCCACGTCGAGGCTGCGGATGCCGGCGATGTCGTTGCCGTCGGCATCGACCTGCGGCACGAGGATGGCGTAGTCGCGGCCCAGGTAGGCCGGCGGCACCTGGGTGGGGATGCCGCTCTCGTCCTGCGGACGGTAGCTCGGGCCCCAGTCGAGCAGCGAGAAGGTGTTGACCAGGCCGGTGTAGGCCACGCCCGGAATGGCCGGGAACTTCACCTGCTGCGGCCGCACCAGGGTGCTGTCGGCGAGCCTGGGCACCTGGCTGTCGGGCGGGTTGGTGCCCTTCACGACCCAGTCCTCGAGGTTCTGGTAGAGCGCGCGCACCACGGGGATCACGCCGGCATTGCCATTGGTGGCGTAGAGCGCGCCGGCCGCGCTGCCGGGCATCGAGGGCAGGCCCAGCAGGTGATGGCTGCTGGCGTAGTAGTACACGCGCGCATTGGCGGGCTGCGCGAGGTCGGTGGTGCCCCAGGCGTCGGTCAAGAGCGGCGAGCCCTGCAGCACGTAGAACTCGGTGCCGCTGAAGCCGATGAAGAGCTTGGGGCAGGTGCCGGTGGCTTCGCAGCGCGACAGGATGCCGCCGCGACGCTGGGCCACGTCGTCGACGTAGTCCTTCGACAGGCCGCGCGTACCGGCCTGGCCGAAGGCGGTGTGGTCGCTGCGCACGCCACCGCCGCCGCCCGGAATGGAGAAGCGGGTATTGATGTTGGTCTGGCGCGCGGCGATCTGCGCGAACACGCCGTCGAACACCTTGCGGCCCGCGCGGTCCTCGTTGAAGCCGAGGTGCACGAAGGTCTTCATGAAGTTGCCGCACTGCGACACGCCCGATGCAATGGTGTTGCGAATGGCGCTTGCCACGGGGTTGGCGGTGCCGGCGGCATCGCTGGCCTCGTGGTGGAAGAAGGCGATCATGTCGCGCAGCGCCGCGAGGCCCAGGCCCATGACCTTGGGATCCTTGGCGACGTAGACGAGCTCGTACATGTAGGCCGGGTCCCAGCCGGCCTTGAGGCACACGCTGGTCTCGTCGGGCGTGCCCGGGAAGGGGTTGCCGGCGGCGCACTTGGCGAACTTCCATTCGCTGGCCGGGATGAGCTGGCGCGCGTCTTCCTCGTTGATGCGGCGCGTGAGCACGTAGCCCGGCTTCGTGTTGTCGAGGCTGGCGGTGGCATAGGCCTGCATCGCGGCATTGAACGGGCCGCCGGGCAGCGGCAGCGAATCGCCGGTGGCCACGGTGGGCAGCAGTTCGGCGCGGTAGGGGCCGGTGATGGTGCTGCCATCGGGGTTCTTCGCCACGGGCACGGTCAGCGTGACCTTGCCGGCGGCGGCGGGCACGTCGCCCTGCCAGGCGGCCGTGAGGAACACGTAGCCGCGCGATGCGAAGTAGGGATCGAGGTTGACGATGTTGCCGCGGTTGGGCGCGTCGTAGCGCAGCACGCCGCTGGCCTTGCTCATGTCCTTGGGCTTGAAGAGCACGAACTCGGACTTGTATTCGACCTTGCCGTTGGCATTGGTCGGCGCGAGCGCGAGGTCCTGGATGATGGCGTTGTGCGTGTCCTTCGGGTCGACCTCACCGGTGAAGGTGCCGGTGATCTTCTCGTAGGCGCCGGCGCTGCCGAAGCTGCCGGGCACGTCCTCGGTCTTGGCGATCGAGAGCGTGTACTTGGGCGCGCTGGCCGCGGGCGGTGGGTTGGTGGCAGGCGGGTTGCTGGCGGGCGGGGGCAGCAGCAGGCCGCCGCCGCCTCCACCGCTGCCGCCGCAGGCGGTCAGAAAAAGCGCGGCCGTGACCGCGCTGGCAGCCGCGAGGCTCCATCGATTCATGTCTGTCTCCTGTGGTTGTGATGTATCGGCGCCGTGCGCCTGTGTGCGGCACGATGCGCGCCGCAGCCGCGCGGCCGGCAAGCCGGTCGGCGGGTGTCGTGGGGCCGGGGAAGAAAACCTCGGCCCTGGAACTCGTTTACTCGGCCTCGATGCCGGCCGCCTTCACGATGCGGCCCCACTTCTGCGATTCACCGGCCTGGAACTTCGCGAGTTCCTCGGGCGAGGTGGTGAAGACCTCGGTGCCGCTCGGCTCGTAGAAGGTGGTCTTCGCGCTGTCGCTCTTCGCGGCCTTCACCAGCAGTTCGTTGAGGCGCTTGACCACGGCCGGCGGGGTCTTCGCGGGTGCGTAGGCAGCGAACCAGTAGCCCATCTCGTAGCCCTTGACGCCGGCCTCGGCGATGGTGGGCACGTCGGGCGCGAGCGGCGAGCGGCTGGCGCTCGACATGCCGAGCGCGCGCAGCTTGCCGCCCTTGACCTGCGGCAGGCCGGTGGCGGTGTCGGTGATCATCATGTCGATCTGGCCGCCGAGCAGGTCGGTCACGGCCAGGGTGTTGCTCTTGTAGGGCACGTGCAGCAGCTTGATGTCGGCCATCTGCTGCAGCAGCTCGCCGGCCATGCGGCTCGACGAACTGCCGCTGCCGAAGCTCAGCTTGCCCGGCTCCTTCTTCGCGAGCGCGATGAAGTCGGCCACGCTCTTCACGTTCGAGGACGGGTTCACCACCATGATCTGCCCGCCCTTGCCCAGGCCGGCGACGGGCGCGAAGTCCTTCACCGGGTCGTAGGGCAGCTTCTTGTAGAGATGCTCGTTGGCCGCGTGCGTGGTGTTGGTGGTGACGAGCACGGTGTAGCCGTCGGCCGGCGCCTTGGCGACGAACTGCGAGGCGATGAAGCCGCTGGCGCCAGCGCGGTTGTCGATGACGACGGCCTGCCTGGTCTCGGCCGTGATGACGTTGCCGAGGGCGCGCGCGATCTGGTCGGTGGCGGTGCCGGCCGCGAAGGGCACGACGAAGGTGATCGGCTTCTCGGGGAAGGACTGCGCCTGGCCCAGCAGCGGGGCCAGGGCCAGCGCGGCGCCGAGCAGGGTGAGGGAACGTCGGTTCATGGTCTTGTTGTCTCCGGGATCGATGGTTGGAAATTCGGTGAAGGATTGCTTCGGCGCTCAGGGGCCGGCCAGGTGGTGCGCAAGCTTGCTCGGCACGCGCACGGGCATGTCGAGCAGCAGGAACGAGAGCGCCTTGCCGTGGGTGTCGAGGTTGAGCGCGTCGTTGACGCCGCCGTCGAGCACGGCGTCGAGCACGAAGTTCATGGCGTGCAGCTTCGGCAGCAGGAAGCGCTGCACCTGCGAGGGCGCACGGTGGCGGAACTGCTCGGCCACGCGCTCGGGCGTGAGCTGCTCGGCGAGCACGGGATAGAGCGCGGGATGCCAGGCGATGACGCTGATGTTCGAGCGGTCGCCCTTGTCGCCGGTGCGGCCGTGGGCGGCGCGGTAGAGGGGGACGTCGAGGTACGGGTGTTCGGTGCTCATGCGCCCTCTCCTTCGTCGAGCAGCTCGAAACGCACCGGCACCGCCTCGCGCGGCAGCAGGCACGAGATGGTGTTGAGCCGCGGCGTGAGCGCCGTGCGCACG
>NZ_JBZAYE010000551.1:0-4846 GCF_058244205.1 Variovorax sp. 20P10.2.4 | reverse complement strand
GCCCGAACGCGGGTTGAAGCGCATCACCCACGGCGTCACGGGCTTGCCCGTGAGACGGCCCCAGGCGTAGCGCACGCCCCACACCGCGGCCAGCAGCACCACGGCAACCGCCAGGCTGGCCGCAAAGACCAGGCCCAGCATCACGAGGATCACGCGAAGAATGAAGTTCATCATTCCATCTTAGGCCGAGGCTTCGGCCGCAGGTTCCCCGGTTTTTCCGGGATTTCCTGCTTTTGCGAAGCCGAACTGGCCTGGCGAACGGATCGGGTCGGTCGTGACCTCGATCGTGTCCTTCGGCCCGAAGCTGCCGTCGAGCAGCAGCCGCGAGAGCGGATTCTCGATGCGCTGCTGGATCGCGCGCTTCAGCGGACGGGCGCCGAACACCGGGTCGAAGCCGACCTTCGCGATCTCGGCCAGCGCCGCCGGCGACACCTCGAGGCCCAGGTCCATCTTCGCGAGCCGTGCCTGCAGCACCTTGAGCTGGATCGCGGCGATCGATTCGATGTTCTTCGCGTCGAGCGCGTGGAACACCACCGTCTCGTCGATGCGGTTGAGGAACTCGGGGCGGAAGTAGTTCTTCAGCTCGTCCCACACCGCTTCCTTGATCTCCTCGCCCGGCTTTCCCACCATGGCCTGGATGATCGGCGAGCCGATGTTGCTGGTCATCACGATCACCGTGTTCTTGAAGTCCACGGTGCGGCCCTGGCCATCAGTCAGGCGGCCATCGTCGAGCACCTGCAGCAGCACGTTGAACACGTCCGGGTGCGCCTTCTCGACCTCGTCGAGCAGCACCACGCTGTAGGGCTTGCGGCGCACGGCTTCCGTCAGGTAGCCGCCCTCCTCGTAGCCCACGTAGCCGGGCGGCGCGCCGATCAGGCGGGCCACCGAGTGCTTCTCCATGAACTCGCTCATGTCGATGCGGATCAGGTGGTCTTCGCTGTCGAACAGGAAGCCCGCGAGCGCCTTGCAGAGTTCGGTCTTGCCCACGCCCGTGGGGCCGAGGAACAGGAACGAGCCCGTGGGCCGGTTCGGATCGGACAGGCCCGAGCGCGAGCGGCGGATCGCATTGGCGACCGCGCCGATGGCCTCGTCCTGGCCCACCACGCGCTCGTGCAGCTTGTCTTCCATCACGAGCAGCTTGTCGCGCTCGCCCTGCATCAGCTTGGCGACCGGGATGCCGGTGGCGCGCGCCACGACCTCGGCGATCTCTTCCGCGCCGACCTGGGTGCGCAGCAGCGTGTGCGCGCTCGACTTGCCCTTGCTGGCCTCGCTGGCCTCGGCTTCCTTCAGGCGCTTCTCGAGCGCCGGCAGCTGGCCGTACTGCAGCTCGGCGACCTTGTTGAAGTCGCCCTTGCGCTTCCATTCCTCGATCTGGAACTTGATCTTGTCGATGTCCTCGCGCACGTGCGCGCTGCCCTGGGCCTGGGCCTTCTCGGCCTGCCAGATCTCGTCGTAGTCGGCGATCTCCTTCTGCAGCTTGGCGATCTCGTCCTCGATCAGGCCGAAGCGCTTCTGCGAAGCCTCGTCCTTCTCGCGGCGCACGGCCTCGCGCTCGATCTGCAGCTGGATCAGGCGGCGGTCGAGGCGGTCCATCACCTCGGGCTTGGAGTCCATCTCGATCTTGATCTTGGCCGCGGCCTCGTCGATCAGGTCGATGGCCTTGTCGGGCAGGAAGCGGTCGGTGACGTAGCGGTCGCTGAGTTCGGCCGCGGCCACGATGGCCGGGTCGGTGATCTGCACGCCGTGGTGCACCTCGTACTTCTCCTGCAGCCCGCGCAGGATGGCGATGGTGGCCTCGACGCTGGGCTCGCCCACGATGATCTTCTGGAAGCGGCGCTCGAGCGCGGCGTCCTTCTCGATGTACTTGCGGTATTCGTCGAGCGTGGTGGCGCCCACGCAGTGCAGCTCGCCGCGCGCGAGCGCGGGCTTGAGCATGTTGCCCGCGTCCATCGCGCCCTCGGCCTTGCCGGCGCCGACCATGGTGTGGAGCTCGTCGATGAAGACGATGGTCTGGCCCTCGTCCTTCGCGAGCTCGTTGAGCACGGTCTTGAGCCGTTCCTCGAACTCGCCGCGGAACTTGGCGCCCGCCAGCAGCGAGGCCATGTCGAGCGACAGCACGCGCTTGCCCTTGAGCGAATCGGGCACCTCGCCCGCGACGATGCGCTGCGCGAGGCCTTCGACGATGGCGGTCTTGCCCACGCCGGGTTCGCCGATCAGCACGGGGTTGTTCTTGGTGCGGCGTTGCAGCACCTGGATCGCGCGGCGGATTTCCTCGTCGCGGCCGATCACCGGATCGAGCTTGCCCAGGCGCGCGCGCTCGGTGAGGTCGAGCGTGTATTTCTTGAGCGCCTCGCGCTGGCCTTCGGCATCGGCGCTGTTCACGCCCTGGCCGCCGCGCACCGCGTCGATCGCGGACTCGAGCGACTTGCGCGAGAGGCCGTTCTCCTTGGCGATCCGGCCGACGTCGCTCTTGCTGTCGGCCACGGCCAGCAGGAAGAGCTCGCCCGCGATGAACTGGTCGTTGCGCTTGAGGGCTTCCTTCTCGGTCGCCTGCAGCAGCTTGCCGAGCTCGGGGCCGACCTGCACGATGTCGTGGCCCTGCACCTGGGGCAGCTTCTTGATGGTCGCCTCGGCGGCCTGGGCGAGGCCGGGCACGTTGACCCCGGCGCGCTCGAGCAGCGCGCGCGGGCCGTCGTCCTGGCGCAGCATCGCGGCCAGCAGGTGGGCCGGCTCGATGTAGGCGTTGTCGTTGCCGAGCGCGAGCGACTGCGCGTCGCCCAGCGCTTCCTGGAACTTGGTGGTGAGTTTGTCTTGTCGCATGGTGGTATTCCTGCATCCAAAATAGGGCTGTTCGGGCACGATTCAAGGTTGCGGGCCGGGCCCGCGCGGCGGGCACGGCTATTGCACGATGCCCGCACCCTTCCGCCCGTAGGCATTTCTCTCTTCTCGAATGGAGTCGATCATGGTTTTTTCAATGCAGCGCGTCCAACCGGTGCGCCGCGCGCTCGGCGTGGGCCTCCTCGCGGCTGCCCTGGGCATGGCCGGGCTGGCACAGGCCCAGAGCGGCACGCCGATCCGCATCCTGGTCGGCTTCCCGGCCGGCGCCGGCACCGACGCGATCGCGCGCACGCTGGGCGAGAAGCTCAAGGACGAGCTCGGCGCGCCGGTGGTGGTCGAGAACCGCGCGGGCGCGGGCGGCCAGATCGCGGCGCAGGTGCTGAAGTCCTCGCCGGCCGACGGCCACACGCTGTTCCTCACGCACGACCACACGATCTCGATCCTGCCGCAGGTGGTCAAGAACCCGGGCTTCAACCCCGCCACCGACTTCGTGCCCGTGGCAGGCTTCGCGACCTTCGCCAACGTGCTGGCGGTGTCGGGCGGCACGCCGGCCAAGAGCATCGACGAGTACGTCAAGTGGGTGCGCACGCAGAAGGGCGGCAAGGAGACCATCGGCATCCCGGCGCCGGCCTCGATCCCCGAGTTCCTCGTGAAGATGATCTCGGACAAGTACAAGATTGACGTGCAGCCCGCGCCCTACCGCGGCAGCGCGCCGATGACGGCCGACATGCTGGGCAACCAGATCACGGCCGGCATCGCCTCGGTGCCCGACTTCATCGAGAACCACAAGGCCGGCAAGCTGCGCATCGTGGCCTCGATCGGCGCCAAGCGCCAGGCGCTGCTGCCCAACGTGCCGACCTTCACCGAACTGGGCTTCGCGAACCTCGAGGACCTGCCCTACTACGGCATCTTCGCGCCCGTGGGCACGCCGCAGCCGATCATCGACAAGTACGGCGAGGCGCTGCAGAAGGTGCTGGCCATGCCCGACGTGAAGCAGAAGCTCACCACGCTGGGCCTGACGGTCGGCTACGAGCCGCAGGGCCAGTTCGCGGGCCGCGTGCGCAGCTACACGCAGACCTGGGAACGGATCATCCAGTCGAGCGGCTTCAAGCCGCTGTGAGCGCGTTCAGGCGTTCGACGCGCTGATGCCCCAGCGCGCGAGCGCCGCGTCGTCCGCGACGCGCGCATCGACCCAGCGGGCGCCCTCGGGCGTCTGCTCCTTCTTCCAGAACGGCGCCTGGGTCTTGAGGTAGTCCATCAGGAACTCGCAGGCCTGGAAGCTCTCGCCGCGGTGCGCCGAGGCCACCGCCACCATCATGATCTGCGCGAGCGGCTGCAGCAGGCCCACGCGGTGGATCACGCGCACGCCGAGGATGTCGAAGCGCTCGTGTGCTTCGTCGATCATGGCCTCGATCGATTTCTCGGTCATGCCGGGGTAGTGCTCGAGCTCCATCGACGCGACATCGGCGCCGTCGTTGCGGTCGCGCACGGTGCCGATGAAGCTGCAGACGGCGCCGATGCGCGCGTCGCTCGCGCGCAGGGCTGCGACTTCGGCGCCGAGATCGAAATCGGCCGTCTGGATGGTGACGCGTTGCGGAAATGCCATGTGCAAATTGTGGCACCGCGGCGCTCGCGGCTAAACTCCAGCCCCATGTTCGCCCTGACCGCACGTTCGCCCGCACCTTCGACCGAAGGCACGAACGGCGCGCGCCTGGGCGGCAAAGCCAAAAAACCAAAGCTCGTCTGACCGGAGCTTCGGTTCCGTCGTCGGATGAGCGACGGAACCGGCACAGGCACTGGCCCCGCATGGGTTGCGCGCGCATCGGACGATGGTTCCTTCCATCGGTCGATCGTCGAAAGGACGCCCGCGTGCCCGCCAACCATTCCTCCTCCGCCACTGCCGTTCCCGATTTCTCGGGCCTGTGGATTCCCCTCGTGACCCCGTTTCGCGACGGCGCGCTCGACCATGCGGCGCTGGCCGCGCTCACGCGCCGCCTGGCGGCCGATG
>NZ_JBZAYE010000550.1:0-4846 GCF_058244205.1 Variovorax sp. 20P10.2.4 | reverse complement strand
CACGCCGAAGTAGGTGCCGTGCGGCAGCCCGGTCGCGAAGCGCAGCAGGTTCAGCGAGGTGTAGCCGGGCGCCATGGCACTCGCGAAGTTGCCGGCCGCGAACACGGCCATCAGCGCGATCAGCAAGGCGCGGCGACGCCAGCCGGCCGCGAGCACCGCGAGCACGGGCGCGCCGATGACCACGCCGAGCGCATAGGCGCTGATCACGTGGCCGGCCTGCGGGATGCTGACGGCGATGTCGTTCGCGACCTCGGGCAAGAGGCCCATGATCACGAACTCGCCGGTGCCGATGGCGAAGCCGCCGACGCCGAGCGCGAGCACGGCGCGCAGGAACTGGGCCGACGAGACGGGCGGAATGGCGGGGGTGTCCGCGCCTTCGAGGGCGGATGGTGGGGCGTTCAAGGCCGGAGCTCCTGGGGGGATGCCCGGCGAGCGCGGGCAAAGCCCGATTTTAGGGTAAACCCTTAACGCGCGCTGATGAGGTCTTGCGCCCTGCCCGATACCTTTTTGCCCCTGCCGCTCAACGGCGCAAGAAGCGCGGCGCGCGGCGTTCGGCCATGGCCTGCACGCCCTCCTTGAAGTCCTCGCTCGCGAACTGCACGCACTGCAGTTCGCGCTCGTGCCGGTTCGCCGCGGCCACCGCTTCGGCCAGGCCGCGCCGCAGGGTCGCGCGCGTCGATTCCACCGCGAGCGGGGCCGACAGCGCGATCTCGGCCGCGAGCGCCAGCGCGCTGGTGCGCACTTCATCGGCCGGCACCAGCTGGTCGACCAGCCCGATGCGCAGCGCCTCCTCGCCGCCGATGCGGCGCCCGGTGTAGAACAGCAGCGCGGCCTGCTGCGCGCCGACTAGGCGCGGCAAGGTCAGGCTCAGGCCGAAGCCCGGGTGGAAGCCGAGGCGGTTGAAGTTGGCGCTGAAGCGCGCCTCGGCGCAGCCCACGCGGAAGTCGGCCGCCAGCGCGAGGCCGAGCCCGGCGCCGATGGCCGGGCCATGCACCGCGGCCACCAGCGGCTTGGCGTTGCCGAACAGGCGCATGGCCTGCTCGTAGAGCGGCGCAGGGTCGCGCGAATCGTCCTTGCCGCTGAAGTCGGCGCCCGCGCTGAAGGCCCGGCCCTCCGCGGCGAGCACCACGGCGCGGCAATCGGGATCGGCATCGAGCTGCGCGAGCCGGTCGGCCAGTTCGCGCAGCAGCGCCACGTCGAGGTAGTTGAACGGCGCGCGCCGCAGTTCGAGCAGCGCCACGTGCCCATGGCCCGAATCCAGCGAAGCGACCGCGCTCATTGCACCTCCAGCTTCGCGATGTCGACGTAGCCCTTCCACTTCTCGCGCTCCTGGCGCTCGAAGCTCGCGAGCTCGGCCAGGCTGACCTTCGCGGGCGCGAAGGCGAAACCCTCGAGCCGCGCGCGGATCGGGTCGGTGGTCACGGCTTCGTTGATCCACTGGTTGAGCTGCTGCTGCACCGCCGCCGGCGTGGCGGCCGGCACCGCGATGCCGAGGAAGCCGCCGCGGATGCTGAAGCCCGGATAGCTCTCGGCGATCAGCGGCAGCTCGGGATAGCGCTTGAGCCGCGCGTCGCTGTGCACCGCGAGCGCGCGCAACTGGCCCGAGGCCACGAAGGCATCGCCGGCCACGGTGTCGGTGAACACCACCTGGATCTGGCCCGCGATCAGCTCCGACATCGCCTGGCTCACCTGCTTGTACGGAATCGCCGCGAGCTCGATGCCGGCCTCGTGCGCGAACAGCGCCGCCGTGACCTTGGAGGTGGCGTTGAAGTGGCCGTAGTTGATCGTGCCCGGCGCCTTCTTCGCGGCGGCGACGAAGTCCTGCAGCGTCCTGTAGGGCGCGTCGGGCCGCACCAGCATGTAGGTGGAGCCGGGCCCGAAGGAGCCGACCAGCCGGAAGTCGCGCCCGGGGTCGTAGGGCAGCTTGCGGAACAGGCTGGGATTGGCCAGGTGCGTGGAGGTGGTGGCCAGCAGCAGCACCGAGCCGTCGGCCGGCGCATTGCGCACCGCCTCCACGCCGATGATGCCGTTGCCGCCGGGGCGGTTGTCGACCACCACCGCGCGGCCGGTCTTGCGCGTGAGGAACTCGGCCAGCATGCGCGCCGAGATGTCGCCCGAGCCGCCGGGGCCGAAGGGCACGACGATCTGGATCGGCTTGTGGTTGTCCGCCGCCATCGCGGCCGCGAACGGCAAGGCCGCGAGCGCGGCGAGGCACTGTCTTCTCTGCATGTCGTCTCCTGTTGTTCGTGTCGTTGGAAGGGCGGGCGTGCTCAGCCGGGGGCCTTCGCGCCGAGCGCCTCGTTGTGCTCGCCCACGCCGGGCGCGCGATGCCGCACCCGCGGCCGCTCGCCGTCGAAGGACAGCGGCAGCCCGACGATGCGCAGCTCCTCGCCGGGAATGGTCTGGAAGATGCCGATGGCCTCGGTCTGCGGCTGCGCGAGCACCTGCGCGAAGTCCTGGATCGGCGCGCAGGGAATGCCCAGGGCCTCGAGCGCCTCGAGCCACTGCTGCGTCGAGCGCGTGCGGAACACCGCCTCGAGCGCGGGGATCAGCAGTGCCTTGTGCTGCACGCGCAGCGCATTGCTCGCGAAGCGCTCGTCGCGCGTCCATTCCTCGTGGCCGGCCGCGCGCGCCAGCTTGGCGAACAGCCGGTCGTTCGCCGCGGCCACCACGATCTCGCCGTCCCCGGTGGGCAGCGCCTGGAACACCACCACGTTGGGATTACCGCTGCGGTGCCGCTCGGGCTGCTTCCCGGTGGCATGGAAGCCGGCCATCATCACCTGCAGCCAGCCCAGCGCGGTCTCGAACAGCGAGGTGTCGACCACGCAGCCCTGCCCGGTCGAAGCGCGGCGCAGCAATGCCGCGATGCAGCCGAGCGCGGCCCAGACGCCGGTGCCGAGGTCGAGCACCTGCATGCCCACGCGCGCCGACGGCCCGCTCTCGGCGCCGTTGATGCTGAAGATGCCCGCGAAGGCCTGCACCATCGGCTCGTAGCCCGGCGCGAGACGCATCGGCCCCTTGTGGCCGAAGGCCCAGAGCGAGCAATACACCAGCCGCGGGTTGAGCGCGCGCAACGCATCCGGGCCGAGCCCCAGTTCCTCGAGCGAGCCGGGCCGCATGTTCTGCACGAACACGTCGGCTTCTGCCGCGCGTTCGCGCAGCCATTGCGCCTGCGCCGGGTCCTTGAGATCGAGCGCGATGCTCTTCTTGCCGTGGTTCATGGCCTGGAAGGTGGTCGCGGTGCCACGCCAGAACGGCGGCCCCCAGCCGCGCGCGTCGTCGCCCGTGCCCGGCCGCTCGATCTTCACCACCTCGGCGCCGAGCGAGGACAGGATCTCGCCCGCGTAGGGCCCGGCGATGTTCTGTCCGAGCTCGATGACCTTGATGCCGGCCAGCGGCAGCGCGGTGCTGCTGTTCGTGTCGTCCGTCATGGTTCAGCGTCCCGTGAAATGGGGCGCGCGCTTCTCGACGAAATGCCGCACGCCCTCTTGGAAATCCTCGGTGTCGCGGCAGGCCGCGATCTCGCGGTCGGCCACGCGCGTGGCCTGCCCGAGGGTCTGGTAGCGGGCCTCGACCAGTTGCCGCTTGATGATGCGCACCGCGCGCGGCGAACTCAGCTCGGCGATCTCGGTGGCGCGCGCGAACACCGCATCGAGAAAGCCCTCGGCCGGCAGCAGGCAGGCCAGCCCCATGCGATCGGCTTCCTCGGCCTGCAGGGTGCGGCCGGTCAGCAGCAGGTCGGCCGCATGCATCGGCCCGATCAGCCGCGGCAGCAGCCAGGCCGTGCCGTGCTCGGCCACCAGGCCGCGGCGCGCATAGGGCAGCGTGAGCTTCGCGCCGGCCGCCACGTAGCGCAGGTCGGCATGCAGCGCGATGCACAGGCCCACGCCCGCGGCCGCGCCGTTGATCGCGGCGATCAGTGGCTTGGCGAGCGCGCCGAGGTAGCCGTAGCGCTGCGCCGCGTCGTCATCGGACTCGGCCTGCGGCACGGGTGGCCGGCCGGGGTCGGACAGCACCGCCATGTCCATGCCGGCGCAGAAGGCGCGGCCGGCGCCGCCGAGCACGATGGCGCGCACCGCGTCGTCGGCTTCCGCATGCGCGACGGCCGCGCGCAGCTCGGCCTCGAGCATGGGTGTCCAGGCATTGAGCCGGTCGGGCCGGTCGAAGGTGATCGAGGCCACGCGGCCGATCGCCGCGTACCTCAGTTGCGTGAAATCCAAGCGTGTCTCCTGGTCCGTTGCGCCCTGCGATGGGCATGCGGCCAGTATTCCGGCGGGCTCCGGCGGCGACAACCTTAGAATTTCGGAGAACGAAATCATGGCCACGCCCCGCCCCTCCACCGCCGGCTCGACGCGCGCCCGCACGCAGGCCACCGGCACCTTCGTGCGCAGCACGCCCGGCAGCCATTCGCTCGAACGCGGCCTCGCGCTGCTGCGCGCCTTCCGGCATGGCGTGGACGTGCTGACCAACGCCGAGCTGGCCGACCGCACGCAGCTGCCGCGGCCCACGGTCAGCCGGCTCACGCGTTCGCTGGTGGATGCGGGTTTTCTCGCCTACGACCTCGAGCAGCGCGGCTACCGCCTCACGGCCGCCTGCCTGAGCCTCGCGCTGTCCTTCCGCAGTTCGGAGGCCACGCTGGCACGCGCGCTGCCGCTGATGCGCGCGCTGGCCGAGGGCCGGCGCGTCAACGTCGGGCTCGCGGTGGCCGACCAGCTCGAGATGGTCTACCTGGAATCGGTGCGCCTGAGCCGGCTCGGGATCTTCCGGCGCATCCTGCCGGGCTCGCGGCTCCCGATCGCGAGCACCTCGCTGGGCTGCGCCTTCCTCGCGGGCATGCAGGCCGCGG
>NZ_JBZAYE010000055.1:0-21894 GCF_058244205.1 Variovorax sp. 20P10.2.4 | reverse complement strand
GCGGTGGCCACGAAGACCTCGAGCTGGCGCAGATTGAGGCGCAGGCGGGTCGAATTCTGCTGATCTGATTTTCCGGTCATCGTGAGCAATATTCTGCGCTTTTCCGTTCGATCGATGCTGCCTACCATCGGCCGGCCACGCTTGAAAACAAAGGACCGCCAGTGTTCAGTTTCCTGTCCCGCGAGCCCGTGCACGATCCGCTGGCGGCGCCCACGCCCACCGACCGGACCGAGGTCAAGACCACCACCTGCTACATGTGCGCCTGCCGCTGCGGCATTCGCGTGCACTTGCGAGAGGGCGAGAACGGACCCGAGGTGCGCTACATCGACGGCAACCCCGACCACCCGCTCAACAAGGGCGTGATCTGTGCCAAGGGTTCCTCGGGGATCATGAAGCAGGTGTCGCCCGCGCGGATCACGCAGCCGCTGCTGCGCAAGCCCGGCAGCGAACGCGGCGCCGGCGAGTTCGAGCCGATCGGCTGGGACCGTGCCTTCGAGATCCTGACCGAGCGGCTCGCGAAGATCCGCGCCACCGATCCGAAGAAGTTCGCGCTGTTCACCGGCCGCGACCAGATGCAGGCGCTCACCGGCCTGTTCGCGCGCCAGTTCGGCACGCCCAACTACGCGGCGCATGGCGGCTTCTGCTCGGTCAACATGGCCGCGGGCATGATCTACACCATCGGCGGCAGCTTCTGGGAGTTCGGCGGCCCCGACCTCGAGCGCGCCAAGCTGTTCGTGATGATCGGCACCGCCGAAGACCACCACAGCAACCCGATGAAGATCGCCATCAGCAAGTTCAAGCGCGATGGCGGGCGCTTCATCTCGATCAACCCGGTGCGCACCGGCTACTCGGCCATCGCCGACGAATGGATCCCGATCAAGCCCGGCACCGACGGCGCGCTGCTGATGGCGCTGCTGCATGAGCTGATCGCGAGCGAGCTGATCGACCATGCCTTCCTCCAGCGCTTCACCAACGCGCCGCAGCTGGTGGTGCTCGACGACTGCGAGCGCGAGGGTTTGTTCGCCTTCGACCCCGAGCGCGGCCCGCCCGGCGACGGCCGCCATCCGCACAACAAGCTGGTGTGGGACAAGGCCAGCGGCACGGTGAAGCCCGCCTATCCCGAGGGCATCGCCGACGGCTGCGATCCCGCGCTCGAGGGCCACTACACGCTGGCCGATGGCACGCGGGTGGCGCCCTCGTTCCAGCTGCTGCGCGAGCGCGTGGCGAGCTGCACGCCCGAATGGGCGCAGGCCATCACGGGCATCGATGCCGCGCGCATCCGCAAGCTGGCGCGCGAGATGGGCGAGACCGCGCTGCGCCAGGCCTTCGAGCTGCCGATCGCCTGGACCGATGCCTGGGGCAAGCGGCACGAGACCACGCAGGCGCGGCCCGTGGCCTTCCATGCGATGCGCGGGCTGGCGGCGCATTCGAACGGCTTCCAGACCGTGCGTGCGCTCGCGATCCTGATGAGCGTGCTGGGCACCATCGACGCGCCCGGCGGCTTTCGCCACAAGGCGCCGTACCCGCGACACATCGTGCCCAACTACCGGGCCTTCAACGATCCCGGGATGATCCAGCCCAACACGCCGCTCAATGCCGCGCCGCTGGGCTTCCCGGCCAGTCCCGACGAGCTCGCGATCAACCCCGACGGCTCGCCGATCCGCATCGACCATGCCTTCTCGTGGGAGCATCCGCTGTCGGCCCATGGGCTGATGCACAACGTCATCACCAACGCGGTGAAGGGCGATCCCTACCGCATCGACACCTTGCTGATCTTCATGGCCAACATGGCCTGGAACTCGAGCATGAACACGATGGCCGTGCGCGAGATGCTCAACCGCAAGGACGACCAGGGCGAGTACATGATCCCGTTCCTGGTGGTGTGCGACGCCTTCCAGAGCGAGACCGTGGCCTTCGCCGACCTGGTGCTGCCCGACACCACCTACCTCGAGCGCCACGATGCGATGAGCATGCTCGACCGGCCGATCTCGGAGTTCGACGGGCCGGTGGATTCGGTGCGCATCCCGGTGGTGCCGCCCACGGGGCAGTGCAAGCCCTTCCAGGAGGTGCTGATCGAGCTGGCCTCGCGGCTGAAGTTTCCGGCCTTCACCACGGCCGAGGGTGGCCGCAAGTACGCCGACTATCCCGACTTCGTCGTCAACTTCCAGCCGCAGCCGGGCATCGGCTTTTTGATGGGCTGGCGCGGCAAGGACGGCACCGAGCATCTGCGCGGCGAGCCCAATCCGAAGCAGTGGGAGGCCTATGCGCAGAACAACTGCGTGTTCCAGTACCACATGCCCGAGACCATGCACTACATGCGCAACTGGAACCGCGAGTACCTCGACTTCGCGAAGGACAAGGGCTGGCGCCAGCGCAACGACCCGGTGCAGCTCGCGCTCTATTCCGACACGCTGCAGAGCTTCCGCCTGGCCGCGCAGGGCAAGAGCCAGGGCCGCCAGCCGCCCGAGGGCCTGCGCGAGCGCATCGCCACCTACTTCGATCCGCTGCCCTTCTGGTATGCGCCGCTCGAGGAGGCCGCGACCGACACCGCGGCCTATCCGCTCAATGCGCTCACGCAGCGGCCGATGGCGATGTACCACTCGTGGGATTCGCAGAACGCGTGGCTGCGGCAGATCCACAGCCACAACTACCTGCATGTGAATCCCGTGACGGCCGAAGCCGCGGGCATTGCCGATGGCGGTTGGTGCTGGGTCGAGAGCCAGTGGGGCAAGGTGCGCTGCATGCTGCGCTACAGCGAGGCGGTGGAGCCCGGCACCGTGTGGACCTGGAATGCCATCGGCAAGGCCGACGGCGCGTGGCAGCTCGCACCGGGTGCCGACGAGGCGCGCAAGGGCTTCCTGCTCAACCACCTGATCAGCGAAGAGCTGCCGTGCGCGGGCACGGCCAGCGGGCGCATCAGCAATTCGGATCCGATCACGGGGCAGGCCGGCTGGTACGACGTGCGCGTGCGCATCCGGCCGGCCGAGCCCGGCGAGCCCGAGGAGAGCTATCCGCAGTTCGCGAGCATGCCGAGCGCTCCCGGCGTGCTGGGCAAGGCGGCGCAGGTGTTGACGTACTTTGCGGGGAGGGGGCGCAAATGATGCAGTGGTTGAAGGACTTGCTGGCGAGCGCCGCCCAGCCCCAGCCCGTGGCGGAAGCCGCTGGCGCCTTTCTCCCTCCCCCTCTGGGGGAGGGCGGGGGTGGGGGCAGCGGCGATGCCATCGGGCGCATTGCTTCTGCGAAGGCTGTCGTGCCCCCACCCCGACCCTCCCCCAGAGGGGGAGGGAGTCCGGCGAGCCAGCGTGCCGAGCCCGGCGAAACCCTCGCCAAGCAGCTCGCCCTCGTGATCGACCTCAACGTCTGCGTCGGCTGCCATGCCTGCGTGACCTCGTGCAAGCAGTGGAACACCTCGGGCAGCGCGGGCCCGCTCGCGGACTTCGAGCCCTATGGCGCGAACCCCACGGGCACCTTCTTCAACCGCGTGCAGACCTACGAGGCCGGTTCGTTCCCGAACACCGACACCGTGCACTTCCCCAAGAGCTGCCTGCACTGCGAGGACCCGCCCTGCGTGCCGGTCTGTCCGACCGGCGCGAGCTACAAGCGCAAGGAAGACGGCATCGTGCTGGTCGACTACGACAAGTGCATCGGCTGCAAGTACTGCGCCTGGGCCTGTCCCTACGGCGCGCGCGAGCTCGACGAGGAGCGCCAGGTCATGACCAAGTGCACGCTGTGCGTCGACCGCATCTACGACGAGCAGTTGCCCAAGGAAGACCGCAAGCCCGCCTGCGTGAAGGCCTGCCCCACCGGCGCGCGCCTGTTCGGCGACGTGAAGGACCCCGACTCCGAGGTCTCGCGCGCGATCCGCGAGCGCGGCGGCTATCCGCTGATGCCCGAGTGGGAGACCAATCCCGCCAACCGCTACCTGCCGCGTCGCAACATGGCCGCGCCCGCGCAGGGCACGCCGGAGTAGCGCGCATGCATCCCGCCTTCTCGATCCTCTTCTTCACCACGCTGGCCGGCGCCGCGCAGGGCCTGGTGGCCGCGCTCGCGCTGGCCGTGCTGTTCGGCCTCGGGCTGTCGCCGGGCTTCCTCGGCAGCGCGCTGGCGCTGGCCGAGCTGCTGCTGGTCGCGGGCCTCGCGGCCTCGTTCATGCACCTGGGCCGCAAGACGCGCGCCTGGCGCGCGGTGCTGATGTGGCGCACCTCGTGGATGTCGCGCGAGGTGATCGTGCTGCCGGCCTTCATCGCGCTGGTCGCGCTGTGGTGGCTCGTGCTGCGGCTCGAGGTCGCGGCGCCCTGGTCGGTGCTGCTGCCCGTGCTGGTGCTGGGGGGCGCCGTCGCGCTGTGGTACTGCACCGCGATGATCTACGCCTGCCTGCGCTTCATCCAGGAATGGGCGCATCCGCTGACCATCGCCAACTTCATGCTGATCGGGCTGTCGTCGGGCCTGGTGCTGGCCTGCGCGCTCGCTGCCTGGGCCGGCGAGGCGCGCTTCGTGCGCGCCTTCGGCCCGTGGGCGTTGGCCTTCACGCTCGTGGCCTGGGCCGTGCGCGCGGTCACGCTGCGCCGCAATGCGCGGCTGCGCCCGCGCTCCACCCTGCAGTCGGCCACGGGCATTCGCACGCACAAGCTGGTGCAGAAGTCGATGGGTATGTCGGCGGGCTCGTTCAACACGCGCGAGTTCTTCCATGGCGCCTCGCAGCTCGCGCTGCGCCAGGTCAAGCTGGGCTTCCTGCTGCTGGCCTTCGCGCTGCCCGCGCTGCTGCTGGCCTGGGGCCTCGCGAGCGCGGCCGCGCTGCCGTGGCTGCTCGCGGTGCTGGTGCAGGCGCCGGGGCTGCTGGCCGAGCGCTGGTTCTTCTTCGCGCAGGCACAACATCCGCAGAACCTGTACTACCAGGTGGTGTCGTAGGACCGATGCCCGTCGTCGAGGGCGCTAGGGGTTAGCACGCTGGCCGGATGCCGGGTGGTGATGCAAAAACACGCGTTGCCTTCCGAACGACAGGTTGCCCCCTCCGATGACCGACCACCTGTATTTCTTCAGTGCGAATTCCTACGTCTACGCCTCGCGCAAGGACGACTTCCCCGCCACCTCCAGGCCCCACGCGGTGCTGCTGTTCTCCGTCGATGGCACGCCGCTCACCTTGCGCACGCCGCGGCGCCAGTTCGTGGGCGGTGCGATCGCGGTGGCGCCGCAGACGGTGCGCACGCTGAGCATGTCGAACGCGGGCCTGGTGAGCATCAACCTGCCGCCGTCGTCGCCTTTCTTCAGCGCCTTCAGCAGCATCGTGCCGCCGGGCGCGCACGTGCTCGAGCGCAAGGCCTTCAAGCCCTTCGACGGCTTTCTCGCCGGCATGCACGAGGGCGCGCGCAAGCCCGCGCAGGCCGAGGAGATCTTTCGCGACCTGGTCACGATGGCGGTGGAGCAGCTGCCGCGCGCGCAGCGCATCGACACGCGCGTGCTGCAGGTGCTGCGCTACCTCGACGAGGAACCCGAGGCCTCGCTGGTCGAGCTCGCGCGCGCCTTCGAGCTCTCGCCGCACCGCATGTCGCACCTGATCTCCGATTCGCTCGGGCTGTCGTTCCGGGCCTACCAGGCCTGGCGCAAGCAGGTGCGCGTGTGCAAGCTGCTGTACTCGGGCCGCTCGCTCACCGACATCGCGCACGAGGCCGGCCTGAGCGACTCGGCGCATCTCTCGCACTTCTACCGGCACTGGTACGGGCAGAGCCCGTCGTACTCGCGCGACCGCGAGTCGGTGAAGTTCTTCTCCTGAACGCGCCCACGAAAAAAAGCCGCCGCGGGGCGAAACCCGCGGCGGCTTTCTTCTTCATGGCGGCGCGTTCAGCGCGGCATCTGCTTGGTCGTCACGGTCGAGAAGCCGGTCTTCACGATCGAGGGAATGCCGATGTCGAGATACTGGTCGGCGTCGTCGTACTTCGGCCAGGTCACGCCGACCTTGGCGACGTTGGGATCGCCCGTGGTCGCGAAGCGGGTCCACATGCTCATGACCTCGTCGCTGAGCTTGTAGTCGCGATCGCTCACGCCCGGATCGGGCGGGATGTCGGGGCTCGCGGGCAGCAGCGAGGTGCCGTAGATGCGCCCGACCGTGGCGAGCGAGCCGTACTGGTAGGACACCTCGAGCCCGTGGTAGGCCGCCACGCCCGCATTGGCCCAGTTCACCGGCACGTGCGTGAAGATGTAGGTGTAGATCGGCGACTTCTGCACCTTCACCATCTGCTTGAGGAAGTTGCCGCGCAGCGGGTTGGCCGCCGTGATCTCGGCGCCGCCGTTGCCCACCATGAAGGGCACGTCGCTGTGCTTGTTGTCGAGGATCAGGTTGCCGATGGTGTCGGGCAGCGACCAGTCGTCGACCGTGAAGGCCGTGGTGTAGCCGCTGCCGCTCGCGAACGAGGCCGCGATGATGTCCTGCCACGGCTTCTTGCGCAGCGCGTCGATGTCGGCCGCGCCCACCTTGGCCATCAGCTTCACGCCGTATTGCTCGGTCTGCGCGAGCGGCGTGCCGGCGGTGGTCCAGCCGGCTTCGGCAATGGCGCGATGGAACAGCCCCTTGGCCAGCGGCGAGGCTACGAGCCAGTTGGTCTTCATGCCGCCGCCCGAGTGGCCCCAGATGGTGACGTTGCCCGGATCGCCGCCGAAGCCCTCGATGTTCGCCTGCACCCACTTGAGCGCCGCGACCAGGTCGAGCTGGCCGTAGTTGCCCGAGGACTTGTGGGCGGACTCGGCCGTGAGCGCCGGATGCGCCATGTAGCCGAGCGCGCCGATGCGGTGCTGCACCGTGACCGACACCACGCCGTGGTTGGGCAGGTTCGGCAGGTTGTCGCTCGCGCGGTTCACCGAGCCGGTGGTGAGGCCGCCGCCATGGAACAGCACCATCACCGGCAGCTTCTCGCCCTTCTTCTTCGCGGGCGTCGTGATGTTGAGGCGCAGCACGTCCTCGCCCATGCCCGATTCGGGCACGGCGTCGTAGACCGGCGACGCGGGGAAGGGCTGCGGCGCCATCTTGCTGTAGCTGGTGGCGGCATAGACACCGTCCCACGCGGCCGGCGGTTGCGGCGGTTTCCAGCGCAGGTTGCCGACCGGCGGCGCGCCGTAGGGGATGCCCTTGTACTGGTGCACCTGCGCGTCGCCTTCGCCGACCGTGCTGCCCGACACCTTGCCCGATGCGGTCTGGATCGGATCGGCATAGGCGTTCGCATCCGCCGCGGGCGGCGGATCGCCGCCATTGCCGCCCGATGCGGGGGGCAGCGGAATGAATCCGCTGCCGCCGCCACCGCCGCCGCATGCCACCAGCCCCGCGCTCAATGCGAGGGCCATAAGCCACTTCATCCCCGTACCTCTGTCCTGACGTTTCATGTCTCCACACCTGGTTGTTGAGTGAGCTGGCATCGTAGGAACGCAGGTGCGCGCACGCTTGTACCGAGATGCTGTGCTGACGCGGGCGCGACAACAGCAACTCGGTACAAGCGCGAGCGGAGGCAATGTGCTTGCGTGGCGCGCGATGCGCGCGAAGTTCAGGCGTCGTGGTTCAACGCCAGCCCGGGCGTGGGCCAGTCGTCGATCGCGATCAGCCGCCCGCTGCCCGACAGCGTGACGAAGGCGGTGCGCAGGCCGGGGCCGCCGAAGCAGATGTTGGTGGTGTAGCGGTCGGGCAGCGGCAGGTGCTCGACCTGGCCGCCGTCGGGCGCCACGATGCTGATGCCGCCATGCAGCAGCGTCGCCACGCAGAGGTTGCCGAGCGCATCGACCGCCATCGAGTCGAAGCGCTGGTAGTGCCCGCCCGGCGAGGCGCAGAGCATGCGCCCGCCATGCGGCGAGGGCCAGCCGTCCTTGCGCACGCGGCCCGGCGCGACAATGTCGAAGGCCCAGACGCGCGCGCCCTCGGTCTCGGCGTAGTAGAGCGTCTGGCCATCGGGCGACAGCGCGATGCCGTTGGGCGTCATCACGGGCCGTGCGATCGCATGCGCGGCGGCGCCGTCGGCATGGCCGTAGAACAGGCCGCCGCGGTCCATGTCGCGCTCGCGCACCTTGCCGAGGTCGGTGAAGTAGAAGCCGCCATGCGCATCGAACACGATGTCGTTGGGCCCGCACAGCGCGCCGCCCTCGACCGTGTCGTAGAGCCGCTCGGCACGGCCGGTCGCGAGGTTCACACGCTCGATGCGCCCGCCCGAGTAGTCGTCGGCCTGGCCCACGGGCCGCACGCTGCCGTCGGCCTCGGTGTGCCACTTGAAGCCGCCGTTGTTGCAGACGTAGACCGCGCCGTCGGGTCCGATCGCGGCACCGTTCGGGCCACCGCCGAGATCGGCCACCACCTGCACCAGGCCATCGGGCCGCACGCGCGTGAGCGTGCTGCGCGCGATCTCCACCAGCAAGACCGAACCGTCGCGCAGGGCGATCGGTCCTTCGGGAAACTGCAGGCCGCTGGCGATTTCTCGGATCTTCATCGGGTGTCTCCTGGCGCGTGGACGTTGGGCCTCAGCGGTTCGAGAGCGCCTTCTGCATGAACACGCTGAGCGGGTCGTCGGTGTAGCTGCCGAAGGGGCCGCGGCGCTCGTAGCCTAGCGAAGCATAGAGGGCGAGGGCTTCGGGTTGGAACGGCCCGGTCTCGAGCAGAAGCAGTTTGCAGCCCGCGTCGATGGATGCGGACTCCAGCGCCTGAAGCAGCTTTCGCGCGATGCCCCGGCCACGGAAGCCGGGCGCGACGTACATGCGCTTGATCTCGCCCTGCGCGGTGTCGAGCACCACCGCGCCGCAACCGATGGCCCGCCCCATGTCGTCACGCGCGACGAAGAACAGCACGTTGGCTTGCTTCAACGACGCGAGGTCGAGCGCGTGCCGGCTTTCGGGTGGGTAGAGCGTGTCTTGATAAGCGTCGAGCTCGGCGATCAGGGCGATCACCTCGGGCTGATCGGGCGACTCGGGCGCAATGGTCATCGGCGAAGGCTACCCCACGGCCTTGATGAGCCGGTCGCGCCCCGCCTTCGCGAGCATCGACGCGACGGCGCAGGAGGCCAGTCGCGCCGCTTCCGAATCGGCGCGGCTCGTGAGGATCACCGGCACCTTGGTGCCGAGCACGATGCCGGCCGCATAGGCACCGCCGAGGAAGGTGAGGCTCTTCGCGAGCATGTTGCCGGCATCGAGGTCGGGCACGATCAGCACGTTGGCGCGGCCCGCCACGGGCGAGACGATGCCCTTGATGCGCGCGGCCTCGGCATCGATCGCGTTGTCCATCGCGAGCGGGCCGTCGAGTTGCGCGCCCGTGATCTGGCCGCGGTCGGCCATCTTGCAGAGCACGGCCGCGTCGAGGGTGGAGGGCACCTTGGCGTTGACGGTTTCGGTGGCCGAGAGGATGGCCACGCGCACGGCCGGCATCAGCAGCGCATGCGCGAGGTCGATCGCGTTCTGCACGATGTCGACCTTCTCCTCGAGCGTGGGCGCGATGTTGATCGCCGCATCGGAAATCACCAGCGGCTGCGCATGGCCGGGCACGTCCATCACGAAGCAATGGCTGATGCGGCGCGAGGTGCGCAGGCCGCCTTCACGGCGCACCACCGCGCCCATCAGTTCGTCGGTGTGCAGGCTGCCCTTCATCAATGCATCGACCTCGCCGCGCAGGGCCATCGCCACGGCCGCGTCGGCCGCGGCATGGCTGTGCGGCGCGTCGACGATGGGAATGCCCGAGAGGTCGATGCCGATCTCGTGCGCCGCCGCTTCGATCTTCGCGCGCGGGCCCACCAGCGTGGGCGCGATCAGTCCCAGCGCGGCCGAGGCGAGCGCAGCCTCGAGCGACACGGCATTGGCCGGATGCACCACCGCCACGCGCAGCGGCGGCAGGCCGCGCGCGGCGGCGATCAGGCGGTCGTAGTGCGGATGGGAGGCGGTGGTGGTCGACGAGGTCATGCGGGGCTCCTTCTCTCTCAGCGTGCCGGTGCCGCGGTGGAGCGGCGCACGATCAGTTCGGCGGGCAGCGTGACGCGCGTGGTGCCGGCGTCGACGCCCGCGATCTGCGCCAGCAGCGTGCTGACCGCGGCACGGCCCATGTCGGCCAGTGGCTGCCGCACGGTCGTGAGCGCGGGATGCACCTGGGCCGCGGCCGCGACGTCGTCGAAGCCCACCACGGAGACGTCCTCGGGTATCCGCAGCCCATGGTCCTGGAACACGCCCATCAGGCCGAAGGCGCTCAGGTCGTTGGCGGCGAACACGGCGCTGGGACGTTGCGGCAGCGCGAGCAGCTGGCGTGCCGCGGCGCGGCCGCCCTCGAAGTCGTACTCGCCGGGCACCACCAGCGCCGGGTCGCGTTCCAGCCCGTGCACCGCGATCGCGTCGTCGTAGGCGCGGCGCCGATCGAGCGCCGACTCGAGCTTCTCGGCGCCCGCGACGAAGGCGATGCGGCGATGCCCCAGCTCGGCCAGGTGCTTCATCGCGGCGCGTGCACCGCCGTAGCTGTCGGCCGCGACGCAGGGCAGCTCGCCCGGCTCGCCGGGACTGTCGATCATCACCACCGGGAAGCGCTCCGAGGCCATGTCGATCATCAGGTCGAGCCGGTAGGGCAGCAGGGCCACCACCCCCTCGGTGGACTGCCGCATCAGCTGCAGCACCTCGACCGAAGGCGGCCTGTTGGGCGGGCCCTGCGAATACACCAGGACCTCGATGCCGGCGGCGGCGGCCGTTTCGACCACGCTGCCGACGATGTCGGCAACGAACGGATGGTTCAGGCGCGTGGCGATCAGCCCGATGAGGCGGGGGCGCGTACCGGACTTGGAGGCCGTGCGGTGGCCCTCGTAGCCGAGCTCGGACGCGACCTTGAGCAAGGCGTCTCGGGTCTGCGACGAAACGCCGGGCTGGTTGTTGATGGCCCGCGAAGCGGTCATGACCGACACGCCGGCTGCCGCCGCGATGTCGGCCAAGGTGATGGTGGTCCGCGCCATGTCCTGGAGGTTGAAGCGTTGTACTCGGGGCATCATAACGTTCGGGTAACGCTCTTATGTAACGTTATTCACGGTTTCGCTATGGATTACATGGTATTTACCAGTATTGAGATAATTAACGTTAACAATATCGTTATGACGTCTGAATCTTCAGGAGTGGGCACGGCAATGAAGCCTCGGTCTTTCGCCGGCGGATGGGCCATTTCCGCCGGCTGCATCTTCGGCTATGTCGCGGCGCAGGGCGCCCCGACCATCACGGCATGGGACATCCAGACCCAGCCGGGCGTTTCGCGGGTGCTGCAGGACGCCGGCAAGCGCTTCGAGAGCAGCCATGCCGGCTACACGGTGCAGCGCTCGCCGATCGCCAACGAGGCCTACAAGGTCAAGTTGAAGATCGCCTTCGGCGCCAACCAGCCGCCGTGCGTGTTCGCCAACTGGGGCGGCGGCCTGCTGCGCGAGTACGTGAAGGCCGGGCAGGTGCTCGACCTCTCGCCCTACCTGGCCCGCGACGAGGCCTTCCGCGCGCGCTTTCTTCCCGGGGCCTTCGACGCCACCACCATCGACGGCAAGGTCTATGGCCTGCCCGGCGAAGAGACCTCGGCGGCGGTCATCTTCTACAACACCGAACTCTTTCGCCGGCACGGCCTGAAGCCGCCGCGCACCTGGCCCGAGCTGATGGCGCTGGTGGGCACGCTCAAGGGGCTGGGCATCGCGCCCTTCGCGCTGGCCAACAAGTCCAAGTGGCCCGGCTCGATGTACTTCATGTACCTGGTCGACCGCATCGGCGGCCCCGATGCCTTTCGCAAGGCGGCGGCGCGCACGGGCGGGGAGGGCTTCGCCGCGCCGGCCTTCGTCGAGGCCGGCCGCTACCTGCAGGAGCTGGTGCGGGCGGGTGCCTTCGCACCGGGCTTCAACGGGCTCGACTACGACGCCGGCGCCTCGCGCCGCCTGCTCTATGCGGGCAAGGCCGCGATGACGCTGATGGGCAGCTGGGAGCTCGGCAACATCCAGAACGAGAACCCGGCGTTCCGCAAGAAGGTCGACTTCTTTCCCTTTCCCACCGTGCCGAACGGCAAGGGCGCGGGCGATGCCGTCATCGGTTCGATGGGCACCAACTTCTACAGCATCTCCAGCGCCTGCAAGTCGCCCGAAGCCGCGTACGCGCTGATCAAGACCATGGTCGACGACGAAGCCGTGCGGGCCCGGCTGGCCAACAGCCGCATGGTGCCGGTCAAGGGACTGCAGCTCGCCGATCCGCTGCTGCAGCGGCTGATGAGCACGGTCGTGAGCGCGCCATCGGTGCAGCTGTGGTACGACCAGGAACTGCCGCCGCAGCTCGCCGAGCTGCACAAGGACACGGTGCAGGCGCTGTTCGGCCTCTCGATGACGCCCGAGCAGGCCGCGCGGAAAATGGAGGCGCTGGCGGCGCGGATGCCGCGCTGAGCACCGGCCCGTGCCCGGACCAGGAGCCTTCATCGTGAGTTCGCGCGTCTCCGTCTTCGCATCGACGCCACGGCGCCGCGCCGCGCTGGCGCGGCGGCTCGCGCCGGTGGTGTTCCTGGCGCCGGCCGTGCTGCTGCTGCTGGTCTTCCTGGTTTATCCGCTCGTCGACAGCTTCCGTCTCTCGCTGTTCGAATGGAACGGCCTGGGCGCCGGCCGCGTCTTCGTCGGCCTGCGCAACTGGATCGAGCTGCTGCACGACACGCAGTTCCGGCGCGCGCTGTGCAACAACCTGCTGCTGGCGCTGCTCTCGGTGCTGATCCAGCTGCCCATCGCGCTGGCGCTGGCCTTGCTGCTCGACCGCGCGGGCCGCGGTTCGCAATGGCTGAAGCTGCTCTACTTCCTGCCGCTGCTGTTCTCCAGCGTTGCGCTGGGCGTGGTCTTCAAGAACATCCTCGACCCCAACTTCGGCCCTCTCAACGCGCTGCTGCAGGCCATCGGCCTGCCGGGGCTGGCGCAGGACTGGCTCGGCGACACGCGCCTGGCCCTGCTGTCCGTGGCGCTCGTGATCTGCTGGCAGAACATCCCGTTCCACATGATTCTGTTCCTGGCCGGCCTGGCTTCCTTTCCGCGTGAACTCGCCGAGGCCGCGCGCCTCGACGGCGCGCGCCCGGCCAAGGTGTTCTGGACCATCAAGCTGCCCTGGCTGCGGGGCACCATCCGCATCGCCGCGATGCTCGCCGTGATCGGCTCGCTGCGCTACTTCGACCTGGTCTACGTGATGACCGGCGGCGGTCCCGAAGGCGCCTCGGAGCTGATGGCGACCTACATGTACCGCACCGTGTTCTCGTCCTACCAGCTCGGCTACGGCAGCACCATCGCCTCGGCGATGTTCCTGGTCGTGACGCTGATCGCCGCCTTTGGCCTGCGCCTGACGCGGCGCTTCTCGACCCCGGTGTGACATCCATGCTTGTTCGCTCCCGTCCGCTGACACTCGGCCTGGTCTGGCTGCTGGCCTTGGTCTGGCTCGCGGTCACGCTGCTGCCGATCGCCTTCATGCTGGTGACCAGCCTCAAGTCGCAGCAGGACATGTTCTCGGGCAGCCTCTGGGCCTGGCCCGAGCGTTTCGACTGGAGCCACTACCTGTCGGTGCTGCGAGGCGGCTATGCGGGGTATCTGCGAAACAGCCTGCTGGTGGTCGGCGCCTCGGTGCTGCTGATCGTCGCGGCGTCGACGATGGCGGCCTACGCGCTCGCGCGCCTGCGGTTTCGCTTCAACCATGCACTGCTCGGGCTGATCGTTGCCGCGATGGTGGTGCCGCTGCACGTCACGCTGGTGCCCGTCTACCTGATGACGCGCAACCTCGGGCTCTACGACACGTTGTTCGCGCTGATCGGTCCCTACGTCGCCACCAGCCTGCCGGTCTCGATCGTCATCCTGACCGAGTTCATGCGCCAGATCCCGCGCGAACTCGAGGAGGCCGCCGAGATCGACGGCAGCGGTCCGTTCACCATCTTCCGGCAGATTTTCCTGCCGCTCTCCGGCCCTGGCATCGCCACGGTGGCGATCTACAACGGCATCCACCTGTGGACCGAATTCATCTTCGCCTACGTGCTCACCAGCTCGCCCGGCATGCGCACGCTGCCCTTGGCGCTGTGGGACTATCAGGGCGAGTTCTCTTCGAACATCCCCGCGATGCTCGCGGTGGCGACGCTCACCTCGCTGCCGTTGTTGGCCGCCTATGCGATCGGGCAGGAGCGGATCGTCAAGGGGATGATGGCGGGCGTGCTCAAGGGTTGAGTGAGGCCCGCGATCGGAAGGCCCGCGAGGTCGATGCCGATCTCGTGCATTGCCGCGGCGAAATTTTTTTCGATCGATGTGTTGACGACGGAGTAAAGACTATTTACAGTCCGACTCCTTCGCGCGGCAGACTGCGCATCTTTCGATTTCACACACAGCACCACAGGACCCATCGTGACCACCGCAGCACGCATTTGCATCGACAGCCTCCGACCCATGCCGGTCCGGCCGCTCGTGCGCGCTCTGCTGGCCGTCACGGTCGCTGCATGGCTGAACGAGAACCACAGATTGCATCCGGGTGGAGGACGCGCTTAGGCGACGACCTCCCAAGCGCTCTTTACCAAGAGGCCCGGACACCGAAAGGTTCCGGGCCTTTTCGTTTTGGGCCTGTGCAACGAACCCTTGACCCATGCAGCGATCGTGCTGCAGCGCATGAAGCCAGGCGGCCCATGCACGCTCCTTAAAAATTCGAAACGACGAGGCGGGGCCGCGATGGCGCGGCCCCTCACCTCGGCAAGCAAGAGAAAACACATTCAGCCTCGGTGACGCAATCGGTAGACGTGTCCGCCTTAGAAGCGGAATTCTGGGAGTTCGAGTCTCCCTCGAGGCACCAAATTTCTCTGGGTGTAGTGTCAATCAGGTAGACGACCTGCCTTGGAAGCAGGAGGCTGCAGGTTCAAATCCTGCCACCCAGACCATCTTCGTTCTTATCGTGCGTGTGTAGCTCAACTGGCAGAGCACTGGTCTCCAAAACCAGCGGTTGAGGGTTCGATTCCTTCCGCGCGCGCCACCTCGTTTTTTCTTTCTGCGTCTCGTTCGTCTAGCGGTGAGGACGCCGGACTTTCACTCCGGAAATCGCGGGTTCGAATCCCGCACGAGACGCCATCCTCATCCCGCGTTAGCTCAATGGATCAGAGCACCTGCCTACGAAGCAGGGGGTTGCACGTTCGAGTCGTGCACGTGGGGCCATTCTTTTTTCCCCGGTAGCTCAGCTGGTAGATGCGGCGCACTGTTAATGCGCAGGTCACACGTTCGAACCGTGTTCGGGGAGCCATTCAATTCATGCAGGCCTGACCGGCTCGCGCACCAGCGCCCGCGCCACGCGCCACGCCATCCACAGCAGCGCGATCGGCAGCACCACCGTCTGCAGCGCGAACAGCGCGATCAGCTTCACGATGCGCTCGGCCCAGTCCGAGGCCGAGCGGATGATCTGGTCGTAGGTGGCCTTGAGGTTCGGCAGCTTCGGCAGCCAGCGCTCGATGCGTTCCTTCCAGCCCTCCTGCGCATTCGGCTGCGCCTCCTGCGCGGTGTCGACCACGGCGGCCGGCGACTTCTCGATCAGCGCGAGCGCTGATTGGTACTCGTCGGCCATGAAGACGCGGTACAGCCCCTCGTTGGCCATGGCCGACAGCGGCACCGCGAAGCGCACCAGCAGCAGCCCGATCAGCAGCGACTGCAGCCAGCGCGGCGAACGGCCGCTGTGCCAGCGCCAGGCGATCCATGCCAGCGCCACCGCGCAGACCAGCACCGACATGTAAGCATGCGCGCCGATCTTCAGCAGCACCAGCTGGATGCCGAAGGACACGCTGGCCGCCAGCATGATGGCCGCGAACTGTTCGATCAGTTCGTTGAGCGGCTTGAGCGCCTGACCCGGTGCGAGGCTCACGCCGATGCCGCCGGGCGTGGCGTCGACCTGCGTGCCCTGCGCCACCGACACCACCGCGCCGAGCGCGCGTGCCGCGGCAAAGGTGGTCAGGGCGCGCTTGAGTCCGTCCTCGACCTGCGCGCGCGCGGGCGTGTCGATCGGCGCCACCCAGCAACCGAGGAACACCACGAGGGCGACGGCGAGAAGGTAGAAGCGCTGCAGCGGTCGGTTGGAAGTGGTGGTGCTGTTCATGGCTCGTGGTCGGATGCGTGCGCGCGGTCGCGTGAAAGGCCGCGGCGGGCTTCTGGCATTCTCGCGGCGCTCGGTCGCCGCTCGAAAGAATCCCGCATGGCGGGGTCGGTCGGGGTGTGCGTTCGACGTCGCCCCGGGTTTCTTGTTCCCTTCGGAGTCCTCTTCATGACAACCACCGTTCAACCTCGCAAGATCGTCGTGCTCTCGGGCTCGGGCGTGAGCGCCGAAAGCGGCCTGCCCACCTTCCGCGACGCCAAGGGCCTGTGGAACAACCATCCGTGGCAGGAGCTCGCGAGTCCCGAGGGCTGGCAGCGCCATCCCCAGACCGTGCAGGCCTTCTACAACGAGCGCCGCCAGAAGGCCTGGGCGGCCCAGCCCAATGCGGCGCACGCGGCCATCGCCTCGCTCGAGCCGGCCTACGAGGTGGTCATCGTCACGCAGAACGTCGATGCACTGCACGAGCGCGCCGGCTCCACGCAGGTGCTGCACATCCACGGCGAGCTCGCCTACGCGCGCGGCACCTCGGAGCGGCGTCATCGCTACCGCATCGACGGCGCGGCGATCGAGATGGGCCAGCTGTGCGAAGACGGCACGCAGCTGCGGCCCGACATCGTGTGGTTCGGCGAATCGGTGCAGCACTTCGACGAGGCGCTGATGCACGTCACCACCGCGGCGCGCGTGCTGGTGGTGGGCACCTCGCTCGCGGTGCAGCCGGCCGCCTCGCTCGCACGGTACGCGCACGCGAGCGCCGAGAAGGTGCTGGTGTCGCTCGAGATGGAGGAGGTGCCGCCCGGCTTCGCCTTCATGCGCGGCAGAGCGACCGAGCAGGTGCCGACGCTCGTCGCGCGATGGCTCGCGGAGGCGGAGCGAGCCGGCGCGTAGCGTTCGCCAACGCAAGCCCGTCATCGTGAGATGACGGGCTTTTTTGTGTCGCCTTGTTTCGGCCGTCGCGCACAAAGCCCTTGAAAGAACCGATTGTTCTAAGGTTTCGGGCGCGTAGTGCTTTTTTCGCCGTGACCTTCTGCACTGGCGAGCCCATCGCGCATCACCTACCTTCCAGGCGGTTTCAACGCAACACGGGAGCAGCTCATGGCGGTAGACATGTTCATGCGCGTCGAAGGCGCGAATGGCGAATCGAAGGACGCGAACCACAAAGACTGGACGGACATCAAGTCCTTCGCATGGGGCGCGACCCAGCCCGGCAACATGGTCAGCGGTGGCGGCGGTGGCGTGGGCAAGGCCAGCTTCAACGACCTGCAGGTGCTCGCGCGCATCGACAAGGCGGCACCGGCCGTGCTGAAGAACTGCGCCAGCGGCAAGCACCTGAGCAAGATCGAAGTGTCGGTCTGCAAGGCCGGCGGCTCGCAGATCGAATACACGCGCGTGACGCTCGAGGAGGTGCTGGTCACCTCGGTGCAGTACACGGCCGAGCAGGGCAGCGACGCGGTGTTCGTGCAGTACGCGTTCCAGGCCGCCAAGGTCAAGCAGCAGTACTGGGAACAGACCGACAAGGGCGGCAAGGGCGCCGAAACCCAGCTCGGCTGGAACATCAAGGAAAACAGGGAAGCCTGAGCACCGCGCGTGCAGCCCGGCGTGCGATGCGCGCCGGCTCGTGCGCGCCCGTGCGTTGCATCCGCTTCGTCGCTGAGTCCCCGGCCCCATGACCCGCAGCTTCATCGCCCACAGCGCGCTGGGCGAGCGCCTCAAGTTCCGTTCGATGACGGGGCAGGAGCGCATCTCCACGCTGTTCGAATCGCGCGTGCGGCTGGTCAGCGAGCTGCCCGGCATCTCGGCCAGGCAGATGCTCGGCGAGGACATGACGATCGAGGTCAACCTCGCGACCGAGCTCGGCAGCGCCGGCCAGCGCTTCATCAGCGGCCAGGTCACGCGCTTCGCGCGCGTGGGCAAGGACGACGGCGACATGCATGTCTACGAAGCCCAACTGCGCCCCTGGCTCTGGTATGCCACGCGGCGCTCGGATTTCAAGATCTTCCAGTTCAAGTCCGTGCCCGACATCGTGCAGGAGGTGCTCGCGCCTTACGGCTTCGGCATCGATGCGCGGCTGAGCGGCAGCTACCGCAACTGGGACTACTGCGTGCAGTACGGCGAGACCGACTTCGATTTCGTGAGCCGGCTCATGGAGTCCGAGGGCATCTACTACTTCTTCGCGCATGCCAGGGGCAGCCACCAGCTCGTGCTGTGCGACGGCCCGGGCTCGCATGCGACGCTGCCCGCGGGCCCGGTCAAGGTGCCGTACCACGCGGGCGTGCTCGCGGCGCAGATCCTCGAGCAGGACTTCATCGACAGCTGGCACCACGCCGAGGACATCGCCTCGGGCCATTTCGCGACCGATGACTACGACTTCAAGAAGCCCCACGCCGAGATCGACACGCTGCGTCGCCAGCCCGCGGGCCACAGCCGCGACAGCTACGAGATCTACGACTGGCCCGGCGGCTACACCGAACTCGGCGATGGCGAGAACTACGCGCGGCTGCGGCTCGAGCAGCAGACCGGCCGGCGCGAATCGATCGAGGCCGAAGGCAACCTGCGCCACATCGCGCCGGGCTACCTGTTCGACCTCGCGCGCCATCCGAACGCCGAGGACAACCGCCGCTACCTGATCGAGGCCGCGAGCCACGACTTCCAGGAGAACGCGCTGCGCGTGGCCGCCGCCGGTGCCGCCTATGGCGAATCGACCAGCAGCACCAGCTACCGCCAGGCCTTCGCGGTGGTGCCCGACAGCGCCCCGTATCGCGTGCCGCGCCTCACGCCGCGCCCGCGCACCACCGGTCCGCAGACCGCCGTGGTGGTGGGCCCGGCGGGCGAGGAGATTCACACCGACGAGTACGGCCGCATCAAGGTGCAGTTCCACTGGGACCGCTACGGCCAGCGCGACGAGAACGCCTCGTGCTGGATCCGCGTTTCGCAGACCTGGGCCGGCGGCGGCTACGGCAGCATGCAGATCCCGCGCATCGGCCAGGAGGTGATCGTCGACTTCCTCAACGGCGACCCCGACCATCCGATCGTCACGGGCTGCGTCTACAACGCCGCGCAGATGCCGGCCTGGGAGCTGCCGCGCCACAAGACGCAGTCGGGCATCCAGACGCACTGGAGCAAGGGCGGCGGTGGCAAGCACATGCTGCGCTTCGAGGACAAGCGCGGCAGCGAGCACATCGAACTGTCGACCGACCACGGTGCCACCCACCTGCACATGGGCTACCTGATGAACCAGGGCTCGGAGGTGCAGCGCAGCTACGGCTTCGAGCTGCGCACCAACGAGTGGGGCTCGATCCGCGCCGACAAGGGCCTGCTGCTGACCACCTACACGCAGGACTTCACGCAGCGCGTGTCGCGCGACAACCCCGACGGCCACGAACACATGGGCGCCGCGCTCGCGCAGAGCGGCGCGCTGATGCAGTCGGCCGGCCAGGCCATCGCCGCCACCAAGGCGCTGGTCGGCGCCATGGCCAAGGGCAAGGGCCAACAGCTCATGGGGCTGGCGCAGGGCGTGCAGTCGCTGGCCGGCGCGGCGCAGGCCGTGAGTGCGCTGGCTGGGAGCGATGCTTCCGACGAGGCCGGCGTCTCGGGCGATGCCGACCCCGCCATGGCCGATGCGCAGCGCATGCTCGACCTGTCGCGCAGGATCGACAAGCCCGTGGTCTCGATCGTGAGCCCCGAGGGCCAGACCATGATCAGCCCCAAGCCCATCGTCGTGAGCTCGGGCCAGAGCGTGTCGATGCGCTCGCAGTCGGCCATGACCTTGACCACCGGCGCGCAGCTCACGCAGCTGGTGGCGGGCGGCATGCTGACGCAGGTGGCCAAGGGCGGGCAGGTCAACGTGGTCTCGGGCGGCGACATCGTCTCGCATGCGAGCGAGGGCGCGATCAATCTCGTCGCCAAGACCGATGCCTCTGTGACCTCGACCGAGAGCAATGCCAACCTCGTGGGCCGCAAGTCGGTGCTGGTGCAGGCGGTGGACCAGGACGTGTTCGTGATGGGCAAGACCAGCATCTCGCTGATCTGCGGCAAGTCGTCGATCGTGCTGCTGGAGGACGGGACGATCCGGATCAGTGGCGTGAAGGGGCTGGTGAACTTCACGGAGGATCTGGACCAGCGGGGCGGGAAGATCTTTCTGAACTGCGAGGCGCCGGTGGGTGCGGCGCCGCCCGAGGCCACCGAGGAGGAACAGGCGCCCGCCTTGCCCGCGGCGGCCGCGCCGGCGACACCGCAGAGCGCGGCCACCTCCGGTGCGACCATGAAGTCCAAGACTCTCACCGCGCAGATGAAGGCGCTGAAGGCTGCGCACTGGAAGATCGTCTATGGGCCGAGCGGCAAGGGCTCGCACACCAATCTGCAGACCCAACGGATCACGCTCGACAGCGACGTCAAGACGAACCCGGCGATGTTCCACGAGCACCTCGCCCACGAGTTCGGGCATGCGTTGTATCCGGGAAAGATCGACCTTCAATCGAAGGAGAGCTACATCGACAGCATGTTGATGTCGGAGGGCGCGGCACAGATGAACGAGATCACGGTGCAGCGCGAACTGCTGGCGATGGGCGCGGGCGACATCAAGGCGACGACCAATCCCATTCACATGGCCATCTACAACGGCGCTTACGACAACGCCTTGAAAACGGGCGACACCGAATCGGCGATCCGGACCATGGGCACGATCTACGGCACCGGGAAGACTTCGACGACCAAGGAGTCCTACTACGACTACTACGCCAAGGGCTACCCCCAGGCCCTGAAGGCCATGTCTCAAAGCAATCCGAAGGGCCCGAAGTGAGCGCGGCGATGAACGGTCCGTCGTCTTCGTTGTCCTTGTGGAGCATGGTCGATGCCTTGTCCGCGCAGATTCCGTTCTCGGCGCCGGCCGTGGCGAGCCTTCTGTCGGCGCCCTTGGCGGAAGCCTCGCCGGCCGATGACGAACCGTTCTGCTTCTTCGAAGGCGGGCCGATCCGTCTCGGCGATGGTGCCGAGATCTCGAACGTCGACCTGCGAATCCGACGCGAACCCGGGCATCCTGGATTTCTTGTCATCGAGTTGCAGGGCCGCTGCGTCCCGCTGGAGGAGGTGAGGGCTCGCCATCAGCTGCTGTTGCTCACCGGCGTGCCGCGTGGCCGTTCGCCCGAGGAGGCGATCACCCTCAGCGCCGAGACGACATGGGGACGGCTGTCGTTCGGGTTCAAGGAACGCCGCCGCGACTGCCTGGCCTACATCGTCTTCGCGCCCCACTGAACTGCAGGACGCCCATGCGCTATCACATCCAAGAAGGCCACTTCGACCTCCCCGACGACGGCCGCATCGACCGCTCGATGAACGTGCTCGCCATGCCCGACGGCAGCGGCGTCACCTTCATCGTGAGCCGCGACGCACTGCGCGCGCAGGAAACCCTGGCCGCCTTCGTCGAACGCCAGATGAACGACCTCAAGCGCCAGGTGAGCCAGTTGCAGGAGACCTCGCGCAACCCCATCGGCGTGGGCCCCGCGATGCGCAGCCTGGCCGCGATCGAGATCGCCACCCGCTTCAGGCAGAACGGCCAGGCGCTGCACCAGCGGCAGGCCGCGTTCCAACTGCCCGACGGCCGCGCGGTGCTGATCCTCACCGCGAGCAGCCCCGAGCCTTTCGGCGAGAGCGAGCTCGCGCTGTGGCAGCGCACGCTCGCGAGCTTCCAGCCCAGGGACTGACGCGGCACCGCGCCTGCGTGCCTCGCCATCGACCATGCCCGGCCAACCCGCAGCGCGCCTGCACGACCCCATCGCCCACACCAACGCGCATGCGCGCTTCTGGGCCAGGTTCGCCGGCGGG
>NZ_JBZAYE010000549.1:0-4853 GCF_058244205.1 Variovorax sp. 20P10.2.4 | reverse complement strand
GTCGATGCGGGCAGCGACGAGGCACCGGCGGCGACCTGCACGACCGGCGATTGCGTCCGGGCCGCGGCCTGCGAGCATCCGTCGCGCTAGCGATCCGCGTCGAGGCACGGGGACGACAATGGGGCACGCCCCACTCGCCGCCCCCGCATGCCCTCCCCCACCACGATCCTCTCCGTCTTCGCCCACCGGCCGATCGACGGCCTGCTCGAGAACCACGCGGCCTATGCGGCGCGCTGGGGCTATGCGCACGAGGCCAGGGACAGCCTGCACGTGTTCGGCGACCGGCAGGCCGAGCTCTACAAGTACCACGCGATCTACGGCGCCTTGCTCGCGCTGGCCGATGGCGGGCTGCTGCTGGTGCTCGACGAGTTCTCGGTTGTCTACGGCCGGCAGAAGCTCGAGGACGTGGCACAGGGCCATGACTTCGTGGTCGTGTCGCAGGAGCCCGGCGCCAGCCTGCCCACATCGAGCGGGATGATCCTGCGCAACACCGCCGAGGTCCGCGAGCGGCTGCGGCTGCTGGTGTTCCATCTGTCGGTGAGCGTGGCCGGCGACCCGGACACGCTGGGCAAGTCCGCCGGCGAACACCTGGGCGAGGCCTTCGCCGTGCATCCGCTCGAGAACCGCCTGGCCAACGGCTTCTACAGCAGCATCCAGGCCGTCTGGGACGGCGGCGGCCGCGTCGCCATCGACCAGTTGCCGAAGGTGGTGCCGCTGGTCGCGCATGCGGCGCCGCGCTGGGAACGCCAGCATGGCGTGTGGCTGCCGACCTATGGCTACGACTTCCGCTACGTCAGCGTGCTGCTCGAGCAGGCGCGCGCCTTCGAGGAGGAACGGCCGCTCGACCTGCCGGCGCAGTGGGAGCAGGCCGCGCAGGAGGCACGGGGAGGCGAGCTGCACCTGAACCCGCAGGCGAAGATCGCCTTCGTCTCGTTCTACGACGCCAAGGTGGCGGGCTACGGCCGCATCCACGAAGACAACCTCGCACGCTACTGCGAGCGCCACGGCTATGGCCATCACCTCTATCGCGAGCTGCCGGCCTTCGTGCCGGCGGGCGTGCAGGCCAACTGGGCCAAGATGCACCTGGTGCGCGAGCATCTGGCGCAGCACGAGCAGCTGTTCTGGATCGATGCCGACATCCTCGCGATCAACCAGCGCCTGGGCGTGGAAGAGGTGCTCGGCGCGCGCGACTTCGTGATCGGCATGGACCACAGTGCCTGGCCGGCGAACTCGGGGCTGATGGGCTTCAGGCCCGGGCCGCGCATGCGGCAGTTCGTCGACCATGTCTGCGCGGCGATCGAGGCCGTGCCCGACAAGTCCAACGTCTACGCGGGCGGGGGCGACCAGGCCAGCGTGCTCGCGGGCATGCGCCGGTTCGGGCTCGAGAACGCCGAGCACGTGGTCGACGCGATCTCGCTCGCGCCGGCGCCGATCTACGCGACCCGCGACAGCCGCTTCGTGCACTTTCCGTCGCAGATCAATGCCTACCGGGCCGAGGCGATGCGGGCCTGGGACCGGTGGAGCCACGAACAGTGAAGCGTCAGACGTTCTTCGCGAAGATGATGAAGCCCGTGCGGTCCGCGACCTTGTCGTAGAGCCGCTGCCCCGCGAGGTTGGTCTCGTGGGTCTGCCAGTAGACGCGCTTCACGCCCGCCTGAGAAGCGCGTTCGTACACGCCCTCGATCAGCCGCCGGCCCACGCCCTGCCCGCGCAGCGAAGGCAGCGTGAACAGGTCCTGCAGATAGCAGGTCGGCTCGATGCGCGTGGTGCTGCGGTGGAACAGGTAGTGCGTGAGGCCGACCAGCCGGCCCTCGTGCTCGGCCACGAGCGCATGCACGGGCTCGTAGGCGTCGAAGAAGCGCTGCCAGGTGGCCTGCGTGATCGCATCAGGCAAGGCGGTCGGGCCCTCGCGCTCGTAGAAGGCGTTGTAGCCGTCCCAGAGCGGCTTCCAGTCGGCGTAGTCGTCGCGCGTGGGCGGGCGGATGACGAGGGTCGGGTTCATGGCGTGTGCAATGGCGCGGGTGCGCGTCGGGCGAAAAGCCCGCATTGCAACACGAACCGACGCGACAGGGCTAAGGATTCGCTGAAGCTGCCGTGGCCCCGAAGAAGGCCTCGAGCGCCCGCGTCGGCAACTGGCCGCGCAGACCGATCGCGACCACCGCGGCACCTTCGGCATCGAGCGGCGCGGTGGCCCGCCGCAGCATGCCGTGGCGGCCTGCGTACTGGACTTCGGACCAGGCCTCGCCGCCGCCCTCGGCCTCGATCTTCAGCAGGCCCTTGAGCCGCAGCACGCCGGGCGGCATCGCGCGCATCCAGGCGCGCAAGGCCTCGGGCGCGAACACGGCTGGGGGCCGCGCGCTCCAGGTCGCGAACTGCGCGCCATGGTCGGCGTGGTGCGCATGGTCGTGATCGTGGCCGCAGCCCGGCACATCGCAATGCGCATGCAGCCTGGCCTGCCCATGCAACCCCGAGGCCAGCGCGAGCGGCAGCTCCGACTGCGTGGTCGCGACCCGCGGCGTGCCCGGCACGGTCGCGTCGAGCCAGGCCGTGGCGGCCGCCAGTGCGGCATCGCCCGCGATGTCGGTCTTGTTGAGCACCACGAGGTCGGCCGACTTCACCTGCCGCGCCAGCGTGTCGGCCAGCAGCGGATCGCGCGACTGCGCGGCGACCGCGCTCGCATCGACCAGCACCAGCACGGCCTGCAGGCTCAGTTCGGGCGCGGCCATGCCGATCTGCGCGATGCGCCAGGGGTCGGACACGCCGCTGGCCTCGATCACCACGGCGTCGAACGGCGTCTCGGCGTCGATCGTGCCCTGCAGCGCGCGCCCGAGGTCGTCGCCGATCTGGCAGCAGACGCAGCCGTTGGTGAGCGCGACGATGTCGCCATGGCGCGCGGCGATCAGGCCGGCATCGATGTTGAGCGCGCCGAAGTCGTTGACCAGCACCGCCATGCGCAGGCCCTCTGCCTCGGCCAGCCAGCGGTTGAGCAGCGTGGTCTTGCCGGCGCCGAGGAAGCCGCCGACGACCGTGAGCGGCAGGCGCCGCGCCGTCTTCGCGGTCATCGCGCCCTCATGCCTCGAACACGCGGCCCGACAGCACCGTGCCCCACACGCGCAGGTCCTTGAGCCGCATCGGGTCGACGGCCAGCGGGTCCTCCTCGAGCACGCAGAAGTCGGCGCGCTTGCCGCACTCGATGCTCCCGATCTCGCCATCGAGCTTGAGGGTCCAGGCCGCGCCCAGCGTGATGGCGCGCAATGCCTGTTCGACCGTGATGCGCTCGGCCGCGCCGAGCACGCGGCCCTTGGGCGTGACGCGGTTGACCGCGCACCAGGCGGTGAACAGCGGGCCCAGCGGCGTGACCGGCGCATCTGAATGGATCGCCAGCGGTACGCCGGCGGCGAGCGCGCTGCCGCAGGCGTCGAGCCGGTTGGCGCGGTCGGGGCCCATGGTCATCTCGTAGTGCTGGTCGCCCCAGTACCAGATGTGGTTGGCGAACAGGTTGGCGCACAGGCCCAGCGCCGCCATGCGGCGGAACAGCGGCGCGTCGATCATCTGGCCGTGCTGCAGCGTGTGGCGGTGGTCGGGGCGCGGCGCGCGCGCGAGCACGCGGCCGATGGCGTCGATCGCGACCTCGCTGGCCTCGTCGCCGTTGGTGTGGGTGTGGATGGTGAGGCCGGCGCGGTGGTAGGTCTCGAAGTCGGCCTCGTACTGCGCGGGCGCGGTCACCCAGATGCCGTTGGGCGCGCCGTTGAAATGGCCGGGCCAGCGCAGCCGTGCCGAGAAGCCCTGGATCGAGCCGTCGAGCATCATCTTCACGAGGCCGTAGCGCAGCCGGTCGGTGTTGCGCGGCATCAGCGAGCGCACATGCTCCGCGCCCTGCGCCGCGCCATGCGTGCCGTGGAAGGCCTGGAACGCGGGCAGGATGCGCACCGCGAAATCCTCGGCGCCGGTGGCGCGCTCGAGCACGCCGCAGTCCTCCTCGGTGAGCTTGTTGACCAGGTCGGTGGCGGTGGTCACGCCCTGCATGCAGGCCAGCCGCGCGAAGGAGCGCACGCCGGCCTCGGTCATCGGCGCCAGCAGGCCGGCATTGCCGATCCTGCGCAGCACGAGGAACATCGCGGCCGGCTCCTGCAACTCGCCCGTGGGCTCGCCCGCGGCCGGCCCGGCGGCGAACTTGACCACGCCCTCGACCTCGTTGTCGCGCGTGATGTCGGCGATGCGCAGCATCGCGCTGTTGACGTTCATCAGGTGGCCGTTGGCATGGCCGATGACGATCGGCCGCGTGGCGCTCGCGCGGTCGACGTGTTCCACCGTCATGCGCTCGCCGCCGAAGTAGATCGGATCGAAGCCCCAGGCCACCAGCGGCTCGGACTCGGGCCGGCCCTCGGCCTGCATGCGCGCGGCGATCTCGGCCAGGCGCGCGACCACGGCCTCCATCGACCGCAGGCCGCTCCAGACCTTGCCCTGCGGATCGCGCCGGTCGAACCAGCCCAGGTACGCCCAGTCCCACATGCTGCCTTCCTTGAGGTGGCAGTGGCCCTCGACCAGCCCCGGCATCAGCACCTTGGACGCGAAGCGCTCGTCGAGCGCGAAGTCGCCCCAGGCGCGCATGTCGTCGAGCGAGCCGACCGCGAGCACGCGCCCGTCGCGCACCGCGACATGCGTGGCCTCGGGCTGCATCGGGTTCATCGTGAGGATCTTGCGGGCGCTGTAGACGGTGGTGGCGGTCATGGATTCGGGAAGGAGGATGGACGGGGCGCGACGCGATGTTCGCGCGGATTCAATCGGCCTGCAGGCGCAGGGGCGGCAGCGGCAGGCCGTCGGCCAGCCCGACGCGGCGGCAGCGCACCCAA
>NZ_JBZAYE010000548.1:0-4872 GCF_058244205.1 Variovorax sp. 20P10.2.4 | reverse complement strand
TCTGGTGCGCGACAGCGCGCGCGCCGCGCTCGAGCAGGCCGGCATCGGCGCCACCGAGCTCGACCTGCTCGAGCTGCACGACGCCTTCTCGGTCGAGGAGCTGCTCTACAGCGAGGCCGTGGGCGTGTGCCAGCCGGGCGAAGGCGCGGCCTACCTCGAGCGCGGCGACTCGCGCATCGGCGGGCGCTGCGCCATCAATGCCTCGGGCGGGCTGATCGGCATGGGCCATCCGCTCGGGCCCACGGGCATCGGCCAGGTCGCCGAGATCGTGCGCCAGATCCGCGGCGAGGCCGAGGGCCGCCAGCACCCGGCCGCGCGCTGGGGCATGGCCCACATGATCGGCCTCGGGTCGGTGGCGATCGCGCACGTGCTTGGCGGCACGGCGCGCGGCTGAAGAACAGACGACACAGGAAGAAGCTCCCCATGAACCCGAACACCCCTGCCCTCGAAACCCTGCTGTACGAAGTGCGCGGCAACGTCGCCGTGGTCACGCTGAACCGGCCCGATCGCATGAACACGCTCGGCGGCTCGATGAAGCCCGACCTCGCGCGCGCCTTCTTCGAGTACGCGCGCGCCGACGAGCGCGTGCGCGCCGTGCTGGTCACCGGCAGCGGCGAGCGCGCCTTCTGCGCTGGCGCCGACATCAAGGAACGCGCGGGCCACGCCACCCTCGGCACCGATTACTTCGTGGCGCAGAAGGCCACGCACGACCTGTTCCGCAACATCGAGGAGTTCGAGAAGCCGGTGATCGCCGCCATCAACGGCGTGGCGCTCGGCGGCGGGCTCGAGATCGCGCTGTGCGCCGACATCCGCCTGGCCTCGCAGGCCGCGCGCTTCGGCCTGCCCGAGATCAAGCTCGGCGTGATTCCCGCGGCCGGCGGCACGCAGCGGCTGCCGCGGCTGATCGGCGAGGCGCGCGCCAAGGAGCTGATCCTCACGGCCGACCTGGTCGACGCCGACACCGCGCTGCGCTACGGCATCGTGAGCCGCGTGCTGCCGCAGGCCGAGCTGATGCCTGCCGCGCTCGAACTGGCCCAGCGCATCGCCGAGCATCCGCCGCTGGCGGTGCGCTTCGCCAAGCGCGCCATCAACCGCGGCATGCAGACCGACCTCGACTCGGGCCTGGAGTACGAGCGCTACGCGGCCGCCATGATCATCGACAGCGAGGACCGCAAGGAAGGCATGCGCGCCTTCGTCGAGAAGCGCAAGCCGGTGTTCACCGGCCGCTGAGCCCTTCCCTCCATTTCTTCCCCCTCCCCTACAAGACAAGGAACGCATCCCATGAAACTCGGATTGGAAGGCCAGGTCGCGCTGGTCACCGGCGGCGGCCAGGGCGTCGGCCGCCAGATCTGCATCGAGCTCGCGGCCGAGGGCGCGCGCGTCATCGTCAACGACCTGTTCGCCGAGCGCGCCGAAGCGGTGGCGGCCGAGATCGCGGCCGCCGGCGGCCAGGCCCTCGCGGCGCCGGCCGACATCACGCGCGCCGACCAGGTCGAGGCCATGGTCGCCAAAGGCACGGCGCACTTCGACGCGCCGGTCAGCGTGCTGGTCAACAACGCCGGCATCATTCCCGAGCGGCGCGAGAAGGGCGGGCGCACGCCGCCCTTCCTCGACATGCCGATCGAGGACTGGGCCAAGATCGTCAACCTCAACGTCTACGGCACCATGCACTGCTGCCGCACCGTGCTGCCGGGCATGGTGGCGCGCAAGGGCGGGCGCATCGTCAACATCATCTCGGAGGCCGGGCGCATCGGCGAGGCCAACATGGCGGTGTACTCGGGCGCCAAGGCCGCGATCGCCGGCTTCGGCAAGGCGCTGGCGCGCGAGCACGGCCGGCACGCGATCACCGTCAACTCGGTCGCGCTGGGCGCGGTCTCGCACGCCGGCATCAAGGACGGCCCGCTGCGCGTGGACGCCACGGTCGAGAACGACGAACGGCTGCCGAAGATGCTCAACGTCTACCCGATCGCCAAGGGCGTGGGCCGGCTCTCGCGGCCCGAGGACGTCTCGGGCGTGGTGGCCTTCCTGGCCTCGGACCGGGCGCTGTTCGTCACCGGCCAGACGCTGGGCGCCTCGGGCGGTTTCGCGATGCTGTGAGCGCGCGTTCCTGAAGATCGGGCCGCGCCCAGGGTTCTCCCGCAGCCCCGCGCCGGCACGGGCCACGCGCGGCAATGCAGAATCCGGTCCCATGGCTGCGCTGCCTTCCGTCCTCGACCCCCGCTCCGTCATCATGCTGGCGGGGCTGATGGGCGTCGTGATGTCGGTGGTGGTGTTCTTCATGCGCCGCAGCTACCCGGCCACCATCCAGGGCCTGCGCGAGTGGGCCTGGGCGCCGCTGGTGGCCTTCGTCAGCACCCTGCTGTTCGCCGCGCGCGACGTGCTGCCCGACTTCCTCACCATCGTGGTCGCGAACGTGGTGCTGTTCGAGGCCTGCCTCCTCTACTACGCCGGCAGCCAGCGCTTCCTGCACGGCCGCAGCGACACCGCCGGCTGGCACGGCCTGACCGTGCTGATGGCCTGCGCGCTGTTCTGGTTCAGCGCGTTCAAGCCCGACTACGAGATCCGGCTGGTGATCGTCACGGCGCTGGTCGCCGCCCTGTTCTTCAACCACGCGCTGCTCTACATCCGCAACCGCGGCCGCGTGCTCGGCATGCGGCTGATGATCGTGCTGCTGCTGCTGCAGGCGCTGGTGGCCCTGGCGCGGCTGGTGTCGGCGCTGCTGGGCATGGCCGGCGTCGGCCTGATGGACGCGACCCTGCTGCAGTCGATCTACATCTCGATGTACTCCTTCACCGTGCTGCTGCTGTCGATCGCCGCCATCCTGATGGCGACCGACCGCATGCACTCGGAGTTCGAGTTCCTCGCCACCCACGACCCGCTGACCGGCGTGCTCAACCGGCGCGCGCTGCTCGACGCCTGCCAGGCCCAGCTGGCCGCGGCCGGGCGCGACGGCGGCTCGAAGACGCGGCGCATGGCGCTGCTGATGATCGACGTCGACCACTTCAAGTCGATCAACGACCGTTTCGGCCACCAGACCGGCGACGCCGTGCTGCGCGAGGCCGTCGGCCGCATGCAGCGCGCCATCGGCGGCCATGGCCTGCTCGGGCGCTATGGCGGCGAGGAGTTCGTCGTGATGCTGCCCGAGGCCTCGCCCGCCGAGGCCACCGAACTGGCGGCGCGGGTCAAGGCCAGCGCCGGCGAGGCCTTCGCGGCCGACTCGCCGCTGGCCGCCGTGGGCGCCTTCACCGTGAGCATCGGCGTGGCGCCGCAGCAGCCGGGCGCCGACATCGACGACATGCTCGGCCAGGCCGACGAGGCGCTGTACCGCGCCAAGTCGCTGGGGCGCGACCGCGTGGTGCTGGCAGGCTGAGCGTGGCCGCCTCGGCTGCGCCCTCCTTCCGACGCCATCAGCCGCCGGCTTCCTACGCCCGGCAGCGGCTCGGCTGCGCATCGTGGTGCCATGTCCCTGCTCCCGCTTCGCCGTCTGGCGGTGTTCGTCGAGGCGCCCGATGACGGCCGCTTCGAATGGGTGCTGGGCGAGCTCGACGCCGACGACCACGTGCAGACGATCGCCCGTGCGCGCCGCGGCGTCGACAGCTACCAGCGCGCGATGGCGGCCGGCCTGCTGAAGCTGCAGCAGCAGGTCGAGGACCTCGACGCGGGGCCGAGGGAACAGACCCCGGCCGACGAGGACGAGGACGACAGCGCCGAGGCCTCGGCCCGGCCCGCGCCGCGCGGCACGGCCTTCGGCTTCGGCCGGCCTTCCTGAACCGCCCCCACCACCCATCACGAGGACCCACCATGGCCACCGGCACCCGAACCCTCTGGAAAGGCGCGATCACCTTCGGCCTGGTCCACATCCCCGTCGGCCTGCACACCGCGAGCACCGAGCAGGGCGTGGACTTCGACTGGCTCGACAAGCGCAGCATGGACCCGGTGGGCTACAAGCGCATCAACAAGCGCACCGGCCGCGAGATCGACCGCGACAACATCGTCAAGGGCGTCGAGTACGAGGACGGCAAGTACGTGATCGTCTCGCCGGCCGAGATCGAGGCCGCCTTTCCGCGCACCACGCAGACCATCGAGATCGAGCGCTTCATCGATGCCAACGACATTCCCTTCGTCTACCTCGAGCGGCCCTACTACGTGGCGCCGATCAACAAGGGCCAGAAGGTCTACGCGCTGCTGCGCGAGGTGCTCGTGAAGACCGGCAAGGTCGGGCTCGCGAAGGTGGTGATCTCGACCAAGCAGCACCTGGCCGTGCTCGTGCCCTCGGGCAAGGCGCTGGTGCTGAACCTGATGCGCTGGGGCGACGAAGTGAAGTCGCTCGAGGGTCTGGAGCTGCCGCCCGAGGGCGTGAAGAGCGCGAGGATCACGCCGGCCGAGATGAAGATGGCCGAGCAGCTGGTCAAGGACATGTCGGGCGCCTGGGACCCCGAGGACTTCCAGGACGAGTTCAAGCACGCGGTGATGAAGATCGTGCAGAAGAAGGTCAAGGCCGGCGACACCGAGACGGTGATCGAGCCCGAGGAAGAGGCGCCGGGCCCGGGCGCGAAGGTGATCGATCTGACCGAGCTGCTGACGCGCAGCCTCAAGGGCGCGAAGGCGGGGGCCGCCGCGAAGAAGGGGGCGCGCGCGGCGCCCAAGGCGGGGAAGACGGCGGCGAAGAAGACGGCGCGTGCGAAGGCGGCGCCGGCCAGGAAATCGGACGAGCGCAAGGCGGCCTGACGGGCGCGAGGGGGACAATCGGGCCCTTGTCCGAAAAGCCCGCTCCCATGTCGCCCACCCCGTACCTGTTCCTTTCCCTCTCGACCTCGCCAGCCTCGGACCGGCCGGACACGCATGCGCGCTGCCTCAATGCCGCGGGCCGCT
>NZ_JBZAYE010000547.1:0-4874 GCF_058244205.1 Variovorax sp. 20P10.2.4 | reverse complement strand
CGCGCTCGGCCAGCCGGACCCAGGTGTCGTGCGCCAGCTCGCGCGCATCGTGCGTGCTGCCGGTGCGGCGCGCGATGAACCGTACCAGCTCCTGGTAGCTGTCCTGGAAGGCTTTCAGCAGCGGGCTGGGGGAGAGTTGGGCGGACATGGGAAGGGGGATGGCGCGCGGATCGCCGGCGGATTATTGTCGAGAATGGTTCTCATTTGTCCGTGAAGCCTCCGAATTCAGCGCTTCCGCGACGAAACACGGCCGCCGGATGTCCAGGCCGGCGGGCGGTTTTCAGATCGCGCAGCCGTCGGGGCCGCAGCTGCCCAGGGTCGGATGTCCCGGCGCGGACGGCGCGGCGAAGCTCGCGAGCTGCGCTTTCCACGCGTCCGGCCGGCCCAGCCACGGGCCGATGTCGACCCGGCTCGCGCCGCCATCGGGCCGCGCGAGCACGAAGGTCGGAAAGCCCTGGCCGCCCACGCGGCGCAGCAACGCGCGGCTGGCCTCGATGTGTTGCGCGGTCGCTTCGCCCGACAGCCGCGCGAAGGCGGCAGCGAAGGCTTCGCCGTCGAGGCCCAGTTCCAAGGCCAGCGCCCGCAGCACCTCGGCATCGGCGATGCGCCGGCCCTCGGCGTAGTGCGCGCGCTGCACGCGATGCGCCATGTCGAGCGCGCCGCCCGCGCGCAGCGATTCGGCCGCGAGGATCGCGGTGGTCGGCGGTGCGGAGTCCATCACGGCCGTGCCGTCGCGCAGCAGTCCCTCGAAGTAGGCCTCGCCGAAGGGCTGGCCCGTGAGCTCGGCGATGCGGCGGTCGTGCGGCAGCACGTAGTCGCGCCATTGCGGCGTGATGGCGCGGCGGTTGGCGCCGGTCATCATGCCGCCGCCATGCAGTTCGACCCGCAGGCCCGGCACCTCGCGCGCGGCCTCGACCAGCGGCGCGGCGGCATAGCACCAGCCGCACAGCGGGTCGAAGATGCAGTGCAGGGTGGCGCCGTCGTGGCTGCCCGGGTTCATTGCGGCCATTTCATCTCTCCCTTGATGACCTTCGCGCTCAGTTCGAGCGAGGAGGCGTCTTCCAGCTTGGGGTAGCGCTTCTTCATCGCGGCGATCAGCGCGGCCGAGTCCTTGGCCTTGGCGGCCTCGGTCTCGAAGGCCTGCAGGTAGGCGCGCGTGAAGTTCACCGAAGCGAGCGTAGAGGGCGCCGAGCCGTCGGCGTTCGGCAGGTAGTGGCCGGGCACCACGGTCTTCGGCTTGAGCGCCGCGATGCGGTCCAGCGTGCGGCGCCAGTCGCGGCGCGACTCGGGCGTCTGCGTGTCGGCCACCCAGAGGTGGATGTTGGCCGATACCGGCACGCCGCCGACCACGGTCCGGAGCGAGGGAATCCACGCGACGGTGCGCGCGGGCGTGGGGCCGACGACCTGGATCTTGCGGCCCTCGAGCTCGATCGTGTCGCCCGCGAGCGGCTCGGGCACGACCAGCGACTGCGGCGCGTTGTCCTTGAGGATCGGGCCCCAGTGGGCCAGCTTGCCGTCCTTCGAGGCCTGGATCGCGGCCACGGTCTGCGGCGTGGCGACGATCCTCGCGTCGGGGAAGGCGGCACGGATCACGTCGAGGCCGAAGTAGTAGTCGGGGTCGCTGTGGCTGATGTAGATGGTGGCGAGCCTGCGGCCGCCGGCCTGGATCTTCTTCACCAGCGCCTGGGCGTCGTTGCGCTGGAACTGGGCGTCGATCAGCACGGCCTCCTTCTCGCCCGAGACGATGCTCGAGGAGACGGGAAACAACGAAGCCGCGCCCGGGTTGTAGACCTCGAGCGTCAGGGGCGCGGCGGAGGCGGCGATGCCGAAGGTGGGGAAGGTTGAGAGGGCGGCGAGCGCGGTGGCGGCAAGGAAGCTGCGGCGGAACATGGCGATGATTCTTTCTGCGGATGAAGGTGTGACAGGTGAAGCCCGCAGTGTGGATTGCGCCGAACGAAACAAAAACCGGCTCCCGCGCAAAGGATCGTTTCGAAATCCGGACGAATGAGACGGCTCAGTCGCGCCGCGCCAGCTTCTCGAGGTGCGCCACCAGCAACTGCGCCGCGGGCGAGAGCGAGGCCTCGTCGCGAAAGCAGATCGCGAAGCGGCGCTTCGCCCACGGGTCGGCCAGCGGCATCAGGCACAGGCCGTAGGCCGCGGTGAAGGGCTGCGCCACCTCGGCCGGCACCACGCTGATCGCGAGGCCGGCGCGCACCACGCGCAGCGCGGCGTCGAAGTTCGACACCAGCACGCGGTGCACCAGCGGCTTGCCCGCGGCCGTGGCCTCGCGCGCGAGCAGCAACTGCACCGCGCTGAGCGCGGGCATGCCGACGAACTCGTGGTCGAGCAGCTGCTCGAAGCGCACCTCGCGCATGCGTGCCACCGGGTGCGAGGGATGCGCCACCACCGCGAGGTGGTCGCTGCGGTAGTCGCGCCGCTGCAGGCCCTCGAGGTCGGCCGCGTCCCAGCACAGGCCGATCGAGGCCACGCCCTCGCGGATGCCGCGCACGATCTCGGGGCTCACGCGCTCCTCCATGTCGACGCGGATGTTGCGGTGCGCCGGGTCCTGCAGGAAATCGGCCACGTCCTCGGCCAGCGACTCGGCCATCACCGAGGCCGAGGCCAGCATGCGCACGTGGCCGCGCATGCCGCCGGCATAGGCCGCCATGTCGCGCTCGATGCGGTTGACGCTGCCGAGCATGGCGCGCGCATGCTCGAGCAGGGTTTCGCCGGCGGCCGTGGGCACCACGCCGCGGCGGCGCCGCACGAACAGCGGCGTGCCCAGCGTGTCCTCGAGTTGCGCCAGCCGCTTGCTGATCGCCGAGCCGACGATGCTGGCCTGGGCGCCGGCGCGCGCGATGCTGCGGGTCTCGCAGACCGAGACGAACAGGCGCAGGGTGGTGAGGTCGAGGTCGCGCATGGCGTCGGCTCCGTGGCTTCGTGGTGTTCCGATTCGGAACGGATCTGGTTCCGAAATATAGCTTCTGCATCGAATCGGAAAGTCTAAGAATGACGCCGATTCCAGACACCCATCCCACGGAGACATCGCCTTGACCGAACCTTCCGCCCCGGCGCGCCCGCACGCCTTCCTGCCGCCGCGCGCCACCGTGCGCGAAGTGGGCCTGCGCGACGGCCTGCAGAGCATCGCCCGCACCCTGCCCACCGCGCACAAGCGCGAGTGGATCCGCGCCGCCCACGCGGCCGGCCAGCGCGAGATCGAGGTCGGCTCCTTCGTGCCCGCGCGGCTGCTGCCGCAGCTGGCCGACACGGCCGAGCTGCTGGCCTTCGCGAAGACCCTGCCGGGCCTGTTCGCCTCGGTGCTGGTGCCCAACCTGAAGGGCGCGGAGCGCGCCATCGAGGGCGAGGCCGACCTGCTGGTGGTGCCGCTGTCGGCCAGCCATGCGCACAGCCTCGCCAACCTGCGCAAGACGCCCGACGAGGTGGTGGCCGAGGTCGGCCGCATCCGCGCCGCGCGCGATGCCGCGGGCTCGAGGACGCTGATCGAGGGCGGCGTGGGCACCGCCTTCGGCTGCACGCTGCAGGGCCCGGTGGCGCCCGAGGAGGTGCTGCGGCTGATGCAGGCGCTGCTCGATGCGGGCGCCGACCGCGTGAGCCTGGCCGACACCGTCGGCTATGCCGACCCGGCGATGGTGCGCCGCCTGTTCGAGCGCGCGCGGGCCATCGCGGGCGAGCGGCTGTGGTGCGGCCATTTCCACGACACGCGCGGGCTGGGGCTGGCCAACGTCTATGCGGCGCTCGAGGTCGGCATCGCGCGCTTCGACGCCTGCCTGGCCGGCATCGGCGGCTGCCCGCATGCGCCGGGCGCCAGCGGCAACGTCGACACCGAGGACCTGCTGTTCATGCTGCAGAGCATGGGCGTGGCCACGGGCGTCGATCTGCGGCAACTGCTCGCGCTGCGCGGGCGCGTGGCGCAATGGCTGGACGGCGAGACGCTGCAGGGCACGCTGTGGCGCGCGGGCTTTCCGAAGACCTTCGCGCGGGAAGAGGTGGCGGCATGAGCGCCCTCGAAGAGAAGCGCCTGCCGCTGGCCGGCATCCGCGTGGTCGAGTTCACCCACATGGTGATGGGCCCGACCTGCGGCATGGTGCTGGCCGACCTCGGCGCCGAGGTCATCAAGGTCGAGCCGATCGAGGGCGACCGCACGCGCCAGCTGCTGGGCGCGGGCGCGGGCTTCTTCCCGATGTTCAACCGCAACAAGAAGAGCATCGCGCTCGACCTGCGCCATCCGCAGGGGCTCGAGGCCGCGCTGCGCCTGTGCGCCGGCGCCGACGTGGTGGCGCAGAACTTCAAGCCCGGCACCATGGGGAAATACGGCCTCGACTACGCCGCGCTGCGCCGGCTCAACCCGCGGCTGGTGTACGTCAACCACACGGGCTTCCTGCCCGGCCCCTACGAGCATCGCACCGCGCTCGACGAGGTGGTGCAGATGATGGGCGGGCTGGCCTACATGACCGGCCGGCCCGGCGACCCGCTGCGCGCGGGCACCAGCGTCAACGACATCATGGGCGGCATGTTCGGCGCCATCGGCGCGATGGCCGCGCTGATGCAGCGCGGCCAGACCGGCGAGGGCCAGGAGGTGCATTCGGCACTGTTCGAGAACAACGTGTTCCTGGTCGGCCAGCACATGCTGCAGTACGCGATCACGGGCCAGGCCGCGGCGCCGATGCCCGAGCGCATCTCGGCCTGGGCGCTGTACGACGTGTTCACCGTGAAGGACGGCGAGCAGATCTTCCTGGCCGCGGTCAGCGACGCGCAGTGGCAGAGCTTCTGCGATGCCCTGGGCTTCGACGACCTCAAGGCCGACCCGGCGCTGCGCACCAACAACGACCGCGTGCGGCTGCGCCCGACCCTGC
>NZ_JBZAYE010000546.1:0-4877 GCF_058244205.1 Variovorax sp. 20P10.2.4 | reverse complement strand
TGCGCCGCGATGCGGCGGTCGAGCCGCTCGCGCAACTCGGCCAGCAACTCGCGACGCACCAGCGTGGCGGCCTCGTGCTCGCGGTCGTGCTCGGTGGTGAACACGCGGTAGACGGCGCCGGCCTCCTCGAGCAGCCGGCTGCGCCCGGACTGCGCGCTGACATGCTGCTCGACGATCTCGCGGTCCATCTCGGCGACCAGGCTGAACACGCTGCGCTTGTCGTCGGTGTCGTTCTGGCGCATGTCCGGTGCTTCGTCATCGCCGCCGGCCTCGTGCAGCATCGTGGCGACCGTGCGCGCGATCGCCAGCGCATGCACGGCATACGCGGCCTGGTCGAAGCGATCGCGCCGCAGCCCGCCCAGCGCATGACCGATGCGCGGCGCGAGCGCGAAGCGCGTGGCCTCGAGCATGTCCTCGGTTTCCTCGACCACTTGCTCGCCGCTCACGCGCGCACGGCAGATCTGCGCCACCGCGTACAGCAGCAGGCCGCGCGCGGTCTCGGTCAGGCCCGAGTGGTGGAAGGCCAGCGACCACTGCGCGTGGCGATGGCGCAGGTTGCGCCGCATGCCGGCCATGGCCTCGGGCACCAGTGCCTCGGCGCGGAACTGCTCGAGCATCTCGAACAGCATGCGCTCCACCGGCTCCTCGGGCTGCAGCGTGCGGTGCAGCGCGGCATCGGAGCCGGCGATGCGCAGCGCGAGGCCATCGGCCACGCCGCGGAACGATTCGAAGTCGTCGGTCTCGGGCGAGGGATGCAGGTGCGGCGCGAACCACGGCAGCGGCACGCGGCCGCGGTGCAGGCGCCGGCCGCGGAAGTGCAGGTCGCGCTCGCCGCTGAAGGCGCGCACCACGCCCGCGCAGAGTTCGGCGACGCGCTCCTCCTGCCGAACCTTGCGGATGTCCTGCTGCGTCATGGCGCGCCGCGCTCAGCCGTCCGCGAGCCGGTGCGATTCCGCGAGCTCGCGGTCGAAGCAGCGCTGGAAGTACTCGGCCACCAGCGGCCGTTCGGCCTCGTCGCACTTGTTGACGAAGGAGAGGCGGAAGGCCAGCGCCACGTCCTTGAAGATCTCGAGGTTCTCGGCCCAGGTGATCACGGTGCGCGGCGACATCAGCGTCGACAGGTCGCCGGCCGCGAAGCCTTTGCGCGTGAGGTCGGCCACCGCCACCATCGCCGCGACCGTGGCGCGGCCCGCCGCGTCGGCCAGCGAGGGCACGCGCGCCTGCACGATCGCGATCTCCTCGGCCGTGGGCAGGTAGTCGAGCGAGGCGACGATGTTCCAGCGGTCGATCTGCGCATGGTTGAGCCGCTGCGCGCCGTGATACAGGCCGTTGAGGTTGCCCAGGCCGACCGTGTTGGCGGTGGCGAACAGCCGGAAGAAGGGGTGCGGGCGCAGCACCTTGTTCTGGTCGAGCAGCGTGAACTGGCCGTCGCGCTCGAGGATGCGCTGGATCACGAACATCACGTCGGGCCGGCCCGCGTCGTACTCGTCGAAGATCAGCGCCACCGGTCGCTGCAGTGCCCAGGGCACCATGCCTTCCTGGAACTCGGTGACCTGCTTGCCGTCGCGCAGCACCACCGCGTCCTTGCCGACCAGGTCGAGCCGGCTGATGTGGCCGTCGAGGTTGAGCCGCACGCAGGGCCAGTTCAGCCGCGCCGCCACCTGCTCGATGTGGGTCGACTTGCCGGTGCCGTGCAGCCCCTGCACCATCACGCGCCGGTCGCGCATGAAGCCCGCGAGGATCGCGAGCGTCACGTCGGGGTTGAAGCGGTAGACCGCGTCGATCTCGGGCACGTGCGCGTCGCGCTCGGCGAAGGCGGGCACCTGCAGGTCGGCGTCGATGCCGAAGGTCTCGCGCACGCCGACGAGGCGCGTGGGGTGGAGGGCGGCGATGTCGTTCATGGGGCGGATGGGTGTGGGGGTGTCAGGCCTGGGCGCGGCGCGCGGGCGTCGCATCGGCGTCGATGCGGCTCAGCGCGAGCGCCGCGCGCTGCAGCGCGGGCAGCAGCGTCTTCGCCTTCGCGATGTCGAGCCGCATCACGGGCGCCTGCACCGCGATGCAGAGGTTCGACGGGCTGTCGCCCGTGGCCGGCACCAGCGCGGCGATGCACAGCAGGCCGGGCAGGAACTCCTCGTTGTCGATCGCGAAGCCGTTCTCGCGCACGCGCTGGATCTCGGCCTCGAGCGCCGCGGCATCGGTCAGCGTGCTCGCCGTGTAGGCCTCGAGCGAGGCATTCGCCAGCAGCCGGCGGCGCTGCGCCTGGCCCATCTGCGCGAGGAACATCTTGCCGCTGGCCGAGCAGTGCACCGGCACGCGCGAGCCCGGGTGCAGGTAGAAGCGCAGCGGCGCCGCGGTCTCCACGCGGTCGAGGTAGACCACCTCGCTGCCCGACAGCGCCGTGAGGTTGCAGCTCTCGCCGATCTCCTCGACCAGCTGGCGCAGCACCGTGTGGCGCGCGCCGTGCAGGCTGTCGTTGAACAGCAGGTTCTCGGCCAGTCGGCGCAGCCGCGTGCCCATACCGTAGTGGCGCCCGTCGCCCTCGCGCTGCAGCAGGCCCGCGCCCTCCATCTGCTGCAGCATGCGGTGCAGCGTGGGCTTGGGCAGGCCGGTCTCCTCCACCAGGCCCTGCAGCGAGTAGCGCTGGTCCTTGGCGGCGATCACCTCGAGCAGCGCGAACAGCCGCATCGCCGGGGTGTCGGCGCCCGGGGCCTCGGCGGAAGGCGGCAGCGACTTGACGATCTTCATGGCGGCGGATCATAGTCCTTTTGCAAAAAATAGAACATTCCGTACCGTTTTTTGGAATTTGTTTGACGCGGCACTGCACCCGTCCTATAGTCCGCCCGATTCGCCAACCCCGAAATACGGAACTTCCCGTTCCGGCTTTTTGCAGTCCGCCGTCCAGCCCTTCATCCGCAGGAGACACCGACCCATGAGCAAGCAACCCACCCGCGAAGCCGTCACCGGCGTGCAGAAGATGACGCCCTCCGAGGCCTTCGTCGAGACCATGGTCGCCAATGGCGTGACCGACATCTTCGGCATCATGGGCTCGGCCTTCATGGACGCGATGGACATCTTCGCGCCCGCCGGCATCCGCCTCGTGCCCGTGGTGCACGAGCAGGGCGCGGCCCACATGGCCGACGGCTATGCGCGCGTGTCGGGCCGCCACGGCGTGGTGATCGGCCAGAACGGTCCCGGCATCAGCAACTGCGTGACCGCGATCGCGGCCGCCTACTGGGCGCACAGCCCGGTCGTGATGATCACGCCCGAGACCGGCACCATGGGCATGGGCCTGGGCGGCTTCCAGGAGGCCAACCAGCTGCCGATGTTCCAGGAGTTCACCAAGTACCAGGGCCACGTGAACAACCCCAAGCGCATGGCCGAGTACACCGCGCGCTGCTTCGACCGCGCCATCTCCGAGATGGGCCCGACCCAGCTCAACATCCCGCGCGACTACTTCTACGGCGAGATCACGACCGAGATCCCGAAGCCGATGCGCGTGGAGCGCGGCGCCGGCGGCGAGAACAGCCTCAATGCCGCGGTCGAGCTGCTGGCCACCGCGAAATTCCCGGTCATCCTCTCGGGCGGCGGCGTGGTCATGGGCGACGCCGTGGAAGAGTGCAAGGCGCTCGCCGAGCGCCTGGGCGCGCCGGTGGCCAACGGCTACCTGCGCAACGACTCCTTCCCCGCGAGCCATCCGCTGTGGGCCGGCCCGCTGGGCTACCAGGGCAGCAAGGCCGCGATGAAGCTGATCGCGCAGGCCGACGTGGTGCTCGCGCTCGGTTCGCGCATGGGCCCCTTCGGCACGCTGCCGCAGCACGGCATGGACTACTGGCCCAAGGAAGCGAAGATCATCCAGGTCGAGGCCGACCACACCAACCTGGGCCTGGTGAAGAAGATCACCGTCGGCATCCACGGCGATGCCAAGGCCACGGCCAAGGCCCTGCTCGAGCGCCTCGCGGCCAAGACCCTGGCCTGCGACGCCACCAAGGCCGAGCGCGCCGCGAAGATCAAGGCCGAGAAGGAGGCCTGGGAGAAGGAGCTCGACGCCTGGACCCACGAGCGCGACCAGTTCAGCCTCGACGTGATCGAGGAAGCCAAGGGCGAGAAGACGCCCACCGGCGGCACCTACCTGCATCCGCGCCAGGTGCTGCGCGAACTCGAGAAGGCGATGCCGCCGCGCGTGATGGTCTCGACCGACATCGGCAACATCAATGCCGTGTCGAACAGCTACCTGCGCTTCGAGGAGCCGCGCTCCTTCTTCGCGCCGATGAGCTTCGGCAACTGCGGCTACTCGCTGCCCACCATGATCGGCGCCAAGTGCGCCGCGCCCGACCGTCCGGCCGTGGCCTATGCGGGCGACGGTGCCTGGGGCATGAGCATGGTCGAGATCATGACCGCCGTGCGGCACGACATTCCCGTGACCGCGGTCGTGTTCCACAACCGCCAGTGGGGCGCCGAGAAGAAGAACCAGGTCGACTTCTACAACCGCCGCTTCGTTGCTGGCGAGCTCGAGAGCGAGAGCTTCGCGGGCATCGCCAAGGCCATGGGCGCCGAGGGCATCGTGGTCGACCGGCTCGAGGACGTGGGCCCGGCGCTCAAGAAGGCGATCGACCTGCAGATGAACCAGCGCAAGACCTGCGTGATCGAGATCATGTGCACGCGCGAACTCGGCGATCCGTTCCGCCGCGATGCGCTGTCCAAGCCCGTGCGCTTCCTCGACAAATACAAGGACTACGTCTGATCGGACGCCGCCGCGCATGACCGACCAGCTGCTCACGCTCAACGCGGGCTCGTCGTCGATCAAGGTCGCGCTGTTCGACGCGGCCGGTGCCGACAGCGCATTGCCCGCCGCGCACTGGTCGGGCCAGGCCGATGGC
>NZ_JBZAYE010000545.1:0-4879 GCF_058244205.1 Variovorax sp. 20P10.2.4 | reverse complement strand
ACACGCTGCCCGAGCAGCTGCACTACGAGAGCGAACGCCAGCGCGAGCTGATCGAGCGAGCGACCTTTCGCGAAGGCGTGAGCGCGTTCCTGCAGAAGCGCGCGCCGGAGTTTCCGGGGCGCTGAGCGGCGCGCCTCAGTGCGGCCGCTGGTTGATCTCGTCCGCGCCGATCACCTCGACCACCAGCACCGGACCGGGACCGTCGAGGAAGTACTCGGTTGCCAAGGGCGCGCGCAGCCGCAGGAAGCTGTTCTTGTCGGCCTGCATGGTATGGCCCGCGCCCAGCTCGGCGCCGCTGTCGATCAGATACCGCAGCACGTTGCTGAACATCTGGAAGTAGATCTCGCCCTCATGATGGCCTTCGGCCAGCACGGCGAGGTCGGCGTGGCCGAAGCGATCTGCGCCATAGGTGCGCATCCACACACCCTGCACGCCCTCGACCTCGTACTTGACGAAGCCGCAATACAGCGCGGTCAGGTCCAGGTAGCGCAGCAACTCGATGCGATCGCCCTCGACCTCGGCATCGAACACCGCCGCGGGCAGCGAGGTGCGTGCCGCTTCATTGAGCACCGCGAGCGCGCCGAGCCGGGCCAGCGCGCCGGCCACGGTCGCGAGCGCCACGTACTGCTCGAGCACCGAGGCCTCGTACCCCCCGTAGTAGAGGATCACATGGCCCCGGTGCGCGCGCACCTGCGCCTTCAGCGCTTGCGGATAGTGCGCGGGCGCCACGCAGTTCTCGAGCGCCTCGGCCTGCATCGGCGCGTCGAAGCCGACCATGCGCACCACGTGCTTCTTCCAGCCCGCCAGCGCGATGAAGGGACCGGGATCGGGAGAGATCTCGCTGCGCGCATCGGCGGTCGAGGCATGGAAGCCGCGCAGTGCCTGGCCGAACGCGGCGATGTCGAGCTGCAGCGGCTGCGCGAACACCACGGTCAGCGCAACGGGGTTCTCGATGTCGGGATTCGCCGCCAGCGCGCCGACGTCATGGGCGTCATCGGCGTCGGCGGACTCGCTCTTGCGGCCGAAGAAGCGAGAAAAGATGCTCATGCATGAACTCCAGGCAGGGTCAGGTGTGCAACAAGATGGGCAGCGACGCGAGGCGATGCACGACGCTTTCATGCACGCGGCGTAGGGTGCGTGGCTGCACGACGCACTGTAATCGCGGACGGTGACGACACGTGCCGGTTGGCCGCCCGACGGCGACTGCGCCAGAATGCCTCTCTCCTCTCCGCGCGAAGGAACCCCGCATGCCCACGAACCCCACCAATGCCTTCTACGCCCAGTCGGGCGGCGTCACCTCGGTCATCAATGCCTCGGCCTGCGGCGTGATCGAGACGGCGCGCCGTCATCCCGAGCGCATCGGCCGGGTCTATGCCGGTCGCAACGGCATCATCGGCGCGCTGACCGAGGACCTGATCGACACCGGCGCCGAGCCGGCCGAGGCCATCGCCGCGCTGCGCAGCACGCCCGCGGGCGCCTTCGGCTCCTGCCGCTACAAGCTCAAGTCGCTCGAGAAGAACCGGCGCGAGTACGAGCGGCTGATCGAGGTCTTCAAGGCGCACGGCATCGGCTACTTCTTCTACAACGGCGGCGGCGATTCGGCCGACACCTGCTTCAAGGTGAGCCAGCTCTCGCAGTCGATGGGCTATGCGCTGCAGGCCATCCACGTGCCCAAGACCATCGACAACGACCTGCCGCTGACCGACTGCTGCCCGGGCTTCGGCTCGGTCGCGAAGTACGTGGCGGTGTCCACGCTCGAGGCCTCGTTCGACGTGCGCTCGATGGCCGCCACCTCGACCAAGGTGTTCGTGCTCGAGGTGATGGGCCGGCACGCGGGCTGGATCGCGGCGGCCGGCGGGCTCGTGGCCGACCAGGGCATTCCGGTGGTGGTGCTGTTCCCCGAGATCGAGTTCGACCAGACACGCTTCCTCGCGCGCGTCGATGCGCTGGTGAAACGGCACGGCTACTGCTCGGTGGTGGTGTCCGAGGGCTGCCACCATCCCGACGGCACCTTCCTCGCCGAACAGGGCACGCGCGACGCCTTCGGCCATGCGCAGCTCGGCGGCGCCGCGCCCGTGGTGGCGCAGATGGTGAAGGACGCGCTGGGCCACAAGTTCCACTGGGCGGTGGCCGACTACCTGCAGCGCGCGGCGCGCCACATCGCCTCGGCCACCGACGTGCGCCAGGCCTACGAACTCGGGCAGCGCGCGGTCGAGCTCGCGCTCGAGGGCCACAACGCGGTGATGCCGACGATCGAGCGCACCAGCGACCTGCCCTATGCCTACGCCATCGGCAGCGCGCCTCTGGCCTCGGTGGCCAATGTCGAGAAGCCGATGCCGCGCGACTTCATCTCCGACGACGGCTATGGCATCACCGAGAAATGCCGGCGCTATCTGCTGCCGCTGATCGAGGGCGAGGACTACCCGGCCTACCGCGGCGGCCTGCCGGTCTATGCCACGCTCAACAACGTGGCGGTGCCGAAGAAGCTGCCGCCGTTCGAGCTCGCGTGATGGCGAACATGGTGCAGGCGCTCGACGCCACGCGCTGCCCGCTGTGCGGCGAGGCGAACCGCTGCGCGATGGAGATCGAGCGCGAGACCGGCCAGCCGCAGCCGCCGTGCTGGTGCATGGCGGTGGATTTCTCGCTGGCGCCGCTCGAGCGCCTGCCCGAGGCGCTGCGCGGCCAGGCCTGCATCTGCGCGCGCTGCGCGGCGGGCGCTCAGGGCGACTGAACCACGGGCTGGGCCGGCGCCTCAGCCGTCTGCCCTTGCGACTGCTGCTGTCCCTGCACCTGCGTCTGCTCCTGTCCCTGCTCCTGCGCTTCCGCAGCGGCCTCGGCCGCCGCCTCCACGTCCTGCGCCGTCACCAGCGAAGGCCCGCCGTCGCCGCGCAGTTCGGTCACCACGCAGTGGATGAACTGCAGCTTGCCGACGGCAGTGCGCGGCAGCACGAAGGGATAGAAGTCGGGCTGGCCCATGCTGCGCGACAGCTCGTTGAGCACGTTGGTCAGCCGCACCCAGCTGTTGATGAAGTCGAGAAATTTCGCGGCCTCGGGATGCTCGGGCCGCCACAGGTCCTCGGGCGTGAACAGGTCGCTCGTGAGTTCGACGTTGGTGGCATCGACGCCGAAGCTCATCGCGGTGTCGGCCGAGTCGGCCATGTGCAGGTAGTGGGCCCAGGTCTCGGCCCAGTCCTCCCACGGATGCATGCTGGCGTAGCTGCTCACGAGGCGCTGCGCCCAGTCGGGCGGCGGGCCCTGGTTGTAGTGCTGCTGCAGCGCGGCGCCGTAGTCGGCGCGCTCGTCGCCGAACAGCGTGCGGAAGTCCTCGAGCCAGGCCGAGGGCAGCACCAGCAGGTCCCAGTAGTAGTGGCCGATCTCGTGGCGGAAGTGGCCCACCAGCGTGCGGTAGGGCTCGCGCATCTCGGTGCGGATGCGCTCGCGCACCGCGTCCTCGGCCTCCTCGGCATTGAGGGTGATGATGCCGGTGTCGTGGCCGGTCATCACGTGCGGGCCGCCCGGCACGTTGCTCAGGAAGTCGAAGGCCAGGCCGTGCACCGGATCGGCATGGCGGCTCACCACCGGCAGCCGCAGCGCGAGCAGCTGCGAGATCAGGCGCCGCTTGGCCTGCTCGAGCTTGCGCCAGAGTTCGTCGTTGCCGGCCACCGAGAGATCGGGAATGGTGCGCGTGACGCTGCAGGCCAGGCAGTAGCCGGGCGCGAGGCCGTGCGTGTCGGGCGCAAGGGTCTGGCCCGGGCGCGCCACCGGCACCATCCAGTTGCAGGCCGCGGGTGTCATCAGGTTGGCGCAGCGGCGGTAGGTCGGGCCCTGCGGGTCGCCGAAGATGGTGTAGCTGTCGGGCTCGGCGACGGCATTGCCGTTGGCGTCCTCGGCCACGGCGGGCGCGAGCGGCACCACGCCGAGGCTGTCTTCCACGTAGCCCAGCGGCGTGTGGCAGGCCAGGCATTCGCTGTTGCGCAGGAACACGGGCCGGCCGCACTGGCAGCGGTAGGCGCGCGTGACGGTGGGCGCGGCGAGCTCGGCGGCCAGGGTGGTCGCGCCCTCGGCGAACTCGGGCGTCGTTTCGTCGTTCGTCGCGGGGGGAGAGTGATCCATGGTCGTCTTTGCGTAATGTCGGCGGAGGGTCGGATGCGGGACAGCCCGGGCATTGTGGAGCCGCCTTCGATGCGGCCCGCCGCGCAAAGCCCGATATGCTTGTAGGACGACGGGCCCGGCATCGCCGACCTTCACGCCCGCCGCTCCCCACCGCCGATGACCCACCACGAGACGCCCGAAGCCGCCACGCCGGCCCCGACCCCCACCATGGGCCCGCTGCGCGCGCGCTACGGCGAACGCTACCGCTGGTACCTGCTGCTGTCGGTGATGGTGGGCACGATGGCCTCGATCATGTCCTCGACCATCGTCAACGTGGCGATCCCCGGCATGAGCCACCACTTCTCGCTGGGCCAGGAGCGCGCCCAGTGGGTGAGCTCGGGCTTCATGGTGGCGATGACGGTCTCGATGCTCACCACGCCCTGGCTGCTGGCGCGCTACGGCTACCGGCGCACCTACGTGGGCACGATGCTGCTGCTGCTGGCCGGCGGCGTCGCGGGCGGCATGGCCAACGATTTTTCGCTGGTGCTGCTGGCGCGCGTGGCCGAGGGCCTGGCCGCGGGCGTGGTGCAGCCGATCCCCGCGATCATCATCCTGCGCGCCTTCGAGCCCCACGAGCAGGGTCGCGCGAGCGGCATCTTCGGCATGGGCGTGGTGCTGGCGCCGGCCATCGGCCCGAGCATCGGCGGCGTGCTGGTCGACCTGTTCGGCTGGCGCTCGATCTTCTACATGGTGGTGCCGTTCTGCCTCGCTTCGCTGTGGCTGGCCT
>NZ_JBZAYE010000544.1:0-4887 GCF_058244205.1 Variovorax sp. 20P10.2.4 | reverse complement strand
GCCGCGCCCAAGGGCCTGCCGGCGCCCGTGGTGCGACGGCTCAACGCGGCGCTCAACGCCGCCCTGCAGACACCCGCGGTGCGCGAGCGCCTCCTGGCCACGGGCAGCGACATCGAGGCCGGCCCGCCCGAGGCGGCCACCGAGCTGGTCGCGACCGACTTCCGCAAGTGGGGCCAGGTGATCCGCGAGCAGCAACTCCGTTTCGATTGACCCGCCCCTTTTCCTTTTTTCTCTTCCTCTCCAAGGACCTTCACGCATGACCACGACCCTCCAGGACCCCGCGGCCGACACCGCCGCGCCGCCGCAGCTCGCCATCGACGGCGCCGTCGCCACCATCACGCTGCGCCGCCCCGGCAGCCACAACCGCATCGAGCCCGACGACCTGCCGGTGCTGCGCGCCTACCTGCGCCAGCTCGACGCCGATCCCGCGGTGCGCGTGATCGTGTTCGCGAGCACCGGCAAGAGCTTCAGCTCGGGCTTCGACCTCTCGCGCCTGGGCAAGGCCGCCGCCACCGGCGAGAACCTGTTCGAGCAGTTCACCGACGAGATCGAGAACGCGCGCGCGGTCACCATCGCGCGGCTGCACGGGCCGGTCTACGGCGGCGCCACCGACCTCGCGCTGGCCTGCGACTTCCGTCTCGGCGTGCAGGGCATGCGCATGTTCATGCCGGCCTCGCGCCTGGGCCTGCACTACTACGGCCACGGCATCCGCCGCTGGGTCTCGCGGCTGGGGCTCGGCGCGGCCAAGAAGCTGTTCCTGACCTCGCGCGCGATCCAGGCCGAGGAGATGCTGCGCGTGGGCTACCTCGATGCGCTGGTCGCGCCCGAGGCGCTCGATGCCGAGCTGCGCACCTGGCTCGACGAGCTGCTCGCGGTGGCGCCGATCCCGCTGGTCACGATGAAGCGCACGCTCAACGAGACCGCGCGTCAGCAGTACGACGAGACCGCCGCGCAGCAGGCGCATGTCGCCAGCCTGCGCACGCGCGACCTGCACGAGGCCCTGGCGGCCTTCGCCGAGAACCGCGCGCCTCGCTTCGAGGGCCATTGAGCGTGGCGCACGGAATGCCGCCACCGGACCCCGCCGCGCTGCCGCTGGCCGGCGTGCGCGTGCTCGAGCTGTCGCAGATCATGGCCGGCCCGATCTGCGGCCTGATGCTGGCCGACATGGGCGCCGAGGTCATCAAGATCGAGAAGTTTCCGGCCGGCGACGACGCGCGCGGCTATGCGCGGCCCAACGATCCGGGGCTCGCGCCATCGTTCGTGATGCTCAACCGCGGCAAGCGCTCGGTGGCGGTCGACATCCGCCAGCCGGCCGGGCAGGACGTGATCCGCCGGCTCGCGGCGCGCTGCGACATCGTCACCGAGAACTTCCGGCGCGGAAAGCTCGATGCCCTCGGCCTCGGCTACGAGCAGCTGCGCGCCGCGAACCCCGGCCTCGTCTACTGCTCGATCAGCGGCTACGGCCCCAACGGCCCGCTGAGCGACAAGGGCGGCTTCGACCTGGTGCTGCAGGCCTTCTCGGGCCTGATCAGCGTCACCGGCAGCCTCGGCGGCGAGCAGGCCAAGCCCGGCAACTCGGTCGCCGACATCAATGCCGGCATCCTGGCCGCGCTCGGCAGCCTTTCGGCCTATGTGCGGCGGCTGCGCACCGGCATCGGCAGCAAGGTCGAGACCTCGCTGCTGCAGGCTTCGCTGCAGCAGATGTACTGGTTCGCCGCGGCCTACTTCTCGAGCGGCGCCATCGCGCGGCCGATGGGCACCGCCCATCCGCTGATCGCGCCCTACCAGACCTTCCGCTGCGCCGAGGGCGCGATCGCGATCGGCGGCGGCAACCAGGCCAATTGGCAGCGCATTGCCGAGGTGCTGGGCCATCCCGAATGGGTGGACGACCCGCGCTTTCGCACGGGCCGCGACCGGCTCGCGCACCAGGCCGCGCTCGAGGCGCTGATCACGCAGGCGCTGGCGCCGCACGGCGCGGACCACTGGATCGAGCGCCTCGACCGTGCCGGCGTGCCGGTGGGACCGGTGCACGACGTGAAGCAGGCGCTCGAGCATCCGCAGTCGAGCGCGGTGTCGATGGTGGTGGAGGTCGACCATGCCGAGGGCGGCACCACGCGCTCGCTCGGGCTGCCGCTGCACTTCGACGGCGTGTCGCCGCATGCGCGCTCGGCCGCGCCGCGCGTGGGCGAGCAGACCCACGAGGTGCTGCGCGAATTCGATTTCGGCGAGGAGGAGATCGAGCGGCTGCAGCGCGCGCAGGTCATCGCGCAGCACGCCGCGGCCTGAGGATCAGCCCAGCGGCAGTTCGTAGCGCGCGAAGAGGCCGAAGTCCTTGCGGGTCTCGCTGTGCAGCGCGAAGCCGAAGCGCTCGTAGAGGCGGCGCAGCGGCGCGCGGTCGGCCACGCAGTCGAGCCGCAGGTGGCGCTTGCCGAGCGCCGTCGCCCGTTCGCGCGCGAACACCAGCAAGGCGTTCGACACGCCTTGCCCCGCGAAGCCGCGGCGCACCGCGAGCTTGTGCACGTAGAGCGAGCTGCCGGCCTCGATCTCGGGCCAGAAATACGGATCCTCGAGGTCGAGCCGGACCACGCCGGCCACCTGGCCATCGATGCGCGCGATGAAGTAGCCGCCGGCTGCGCAGTCGCGCTCGATCCGTGCGGGCGCGATCTCCGGCCCCGACCACAAGGTGCGGCCTTCGTCGACCAGCCATTGCGCGGCCTCGTGCAGCACGGCGACGACGGTGGGGGCTTCCTCGGGGCGGGCGGGTTCGATCTGCATGGGGTGCGAAGCATAGCGGCCCGCTGCCGCGGTCCTCACTGCCAGCGATAGCGTGCCGTGAGCGTCGCCGTGCGGCGCGTGCCCTGGTAGCACTCGCCGTGGTAGCAGATCGAGTTGTATTTCTTGTCCGCCAGGTTGGAGACGTTGAGCGCCACGCGCCACGGGCCGCGCTCGTAGTGCAGGGCCGCGTCGAGCAGCGTCACGCCGCGTTCGGCGCTGGTGTTGTGCTCGTCGTTCTGGCGCTTGCCGACGTAGCGCACGCCGCCGCCGAAGCCCAGGCCGTTGCCCAGCGTGTAGTCGAGCCAGACCGAGGCCGACTGCTTGGGCACCAGCGGCGGGATCTTGCCGATCTCGTCGGGGTCGGCGCTGGCGAGCACCTTCATGTCGAGCCAGGTGTAGGCCGCCGCGATGTTCAGGCCCGGCGCGAGTTCGCCCTTGGCTTCGAGCTCGATGCCGCGCGAGCGCTGCTTGCCGATCTGGCGGCCCTCGAAGGTCGCGGGGTCGTAGGTGACCACGTTGGTCTTGCGCAGGTCGAAGGCGGCCGCGGTGAACAGGCTGCGCGAACCCGCGGGCTGGAACTTGAGCCCGAGCTCGACCTGCTTGCCGCGGCTGGGCCGGAAGGCCTCGTTGTTCGCATCGGTGCCGCTGTTGGGCAGGAAGGAGGTGACGTAGCTCAGGTAGGGCGCCCAGCCGTTGCCCAGCAGGTAGCTGAGGCCGGCCCGGCCGCTGAAGGCGCTGTCGGACTTGCGAGAGCGGCTGCTGTCGAGATGGTCGTCGGTGACCTGGCGCACGCGGTCCTGGCGGCCGCCGAGCGTGAGCACCCAGCGCTCGCCGAACTTGAGCTGGTCCTGCGCATAGAAGCCGAGCTGGCGCGTCGACTGGTCGAGGTTGGCGAGCGGCTCGGTGGGCAGTGCCACCGGCTGGCCATAGACGGGCGCGAGCAGGTCGAGGCTCGGAGCCGGGCCGATGAAGCGCCGTTGCCGGCCCTTCTGGTCGCTGTAGTCGACGCCCAGCAGCAGCGTGTGCTGCACATCGCCATGCTGCAGCCTGCCCTGCACGCTGGTGTCGAGCGTCGCGAGGTTCACGGGGTCGCGCCAGGTCCTGGCGATGCGCGACAGCGTGTGCTGGTCCTCGCCCAGCGCGTCGGCCCAGACCACGCGCCGGCTCGGGTCGACGCGGCTGTAGCGGAAGTTCTGGCGCAGGGTCCACTGGTCGCCCAGGGCGGTCTCGAAGCGGTAGCCGATGGCGCCTTGCGTCTGCTTGAGCTGGCCGAAGCTGTGGTCGCCCACCTTGATCGACGAGAGGGCGTAGTTCTGCGTCAGGTAGTAGGGATCCTCGGCCGTGTTGTTGCGCAGGAACTCGGCCAGCACGGTCAGCGAGGTGCCCGCGTTCGGCTGCCAGCGCAGCGAGGGCGCGATGTAGGTGCGCGTGTGGTTGAGCCTGCGGCCGTCGGGGTAGCGGTCCTGGTCGTTGCTGTCGAGGCTCAGGCCGACCAGCCGGTAGCTCAGCACAGCGTCGCTGCCGATCCGGTCGCCGAGGTCGAAGGCCAGCTGCTGGCGCTGGTAGCTGCCGTACTGCAGCTCGATCTCGCGGATCCGCTCGCCCGTGGGCTGCTTGCTCACGCGGTTGACGATGCCGCCCGCGTCGGCCTGGCCGAACACCATCGACGCCGGGCCGCGCAGCACCTCCACGCGCTCCAGCGCATAGGGCTCGGTCAGGTAGTAGGTGGGAACGAAGGAGGCCTGGGCCAGCCCGTCGCGGTAGACGCCGGTGGTCGACGAGTTGAAGCCGCGCAGCAGCACGTACTCCCAGCCGCGGTTGTCGGGACCGTAGGTGCTGGTGGTCACGCCGGGCGTGTAGCGCAGCGCCTCCATCACGTCCTGCGCGCCGCGCGCCTCCATTTCCTCGCGGCCGATCACCGACACCGATTGCGGCACCTCGATCAGCGGCGTGTCGATCTTGGTGGCCGTGCCGCTGATGCGCGCGGCATAGCCGGGCACGGGGCCGTTGCCGCTTTCGCGCTCGGCGTTTGCGTTCACCTGCACGGCGGGCAGGCTGCCGCTGCCCGTGACGGGCGCGGTCGGCGCGGAGGTCGCGGATTCGGCGGGCGCG
>NZ_JBZAYE010000543.1:0-4938 GCF_058244205.1 Variovorax sp. 20P10.2.4 | reverse complement strand
GGCTTGGAAAGGCTTACTCGCCCTTGCCGCTGTCGTCGTTCGTGAGCTTCGGTAGCGCCGCGCCCTGGCTCGAGGCCAGCAGGCCGGTCTTGGTGTAGATGCCGAGCTTCTCGCGCGTGTCGACGATGTCGAGGTTGCGCATCGTCAGCTGGCCGATGCGGTCCAGCGGCGTGAACGCGCCCTCGACCTTTTCCATGCTCAGGCGTTCGGGCTTGTAGGTGAGGTTCGGCGACTCGGTATTGAGGATCGAGTAGTCGTTGCCGCGGCGCAGTTCGACCGTGACCTCGCCGGTGATCGCGCGCGCCACCCAGCGCTGGGCGGTTTCGCGCAGCATGATGGCCTGCGGGTCGAACCAGCGGCCCTGGTAGAGCAGGCGGCCCAGGCGGCGGCCGTGGTCGCGGTACTGCTCGATGGTGTCCTCGTTGTGGATGCCGGTCACCAGGCGCTCGTAGGCGATGAACAGCAGCGCGAGGCCGGGGGCCTCGTAGATGCCGCGGCTCTTGGCCTCGATGATGCGGTTCTCGATCTGGTCGCTCATGCCCAGGCCGTGGCGCCCGCCGATGCGGTTGGCCTCGAGGATCAGTTCGACCAGGTTGGGGTAGCTCACGCCGTTGAGCGCGACCGGCACGCCTTCCTCGAAGCGCACCGAGACGGTCTCGCGCTTGACCTCGACCTCGTCCTTCCAGAAGGCCACGCCCATGATCGGCTGCACGATCTGGATGCCGCTGTTCAGATGCTCGAGGTCCTTGGCTTCGTGCGTGGCGCCGAGCATGTTGGAGTCGGTCGAGTAGGCCTTCTCGGCCGACATCTTGTAGGCGAAGCCGGCCTGCTGCATGAAGGCCGACATTTCGGCGCGGCCGCCGAGCTCGTCGATGAAGACCTGGTCGAGCCAGGGCTTGTAGATCTTCAGGCTCGGGTTGGTCAGCAGGCCGTAGCGGTAGAAGCGCTCGATGTCGTTGCCCTTGTAGGTGCTGCCGTCGCCCCAGATGTGGACGTCGTCTTCCTTCATGGCCGACACCAGCATCGTGCCGGTGACCGCGCGGCCCAGCGGCGTGGTGTTGAAGTAGGTGACGCCGGCCGTCGTGACGTGGAAGGCGCCGGCCTGCAGCGCGGCCAGGCCTTCGTTGGCGAGTTGCGCGCGGCAGTCGATCAGGCGCGCGTTCTCGGCGCCGTAGAGCATCGCCTTGCGCGGAATCTCGTCATAGTCGGGCTCGTCGGGCTGGCCGAGGTTGGCGGTGTAGGCGTAGGGGATCGCACCCTTGTTGCGCATCCAGTGCAGCGCCGCGCTGGTATCGAGGCCGCCCGAGAAGGCGATGCCGACCTTCTGGCCGGCGGGAACGTTTTGGAGGATGGTCGACATGCTGGGAGGCTCCGTGCGGTTCAGCCGAAGTGGCAGATGTAGCTGTAGGGCTCGCCGCTCACGCGGATCTGGAAGCTGGAGTTGCCCGGAACGTCGAACTTCTGGCCGGGGCCGGAGGCGATCCACTCGGTGGTGCCCGCGAGCTGGTATTCGCAGCTGCCGGCGGTGCCTTCCATGATCTCGGGAGCGCCGGTGTTGAAGGTCAGGGTGGACGGCAGGATCACGCCGACCGATTTCTTCGTGCCGTCGGCCAGCGTGAGGCTGTGGCTCACGCACTTGCCGTCGAAGTAGACATTGGCCTTGGTGGCCACAGCGGCGCTGTTCAGGGTGTCGGTAATCGTCATGGAATGGCGCCGGCGCCGGGGGCGTTCGGCTGGTCGAGGACGGCACCGCGCAGGCGGCGCACCCCTCAGGGGTTGGAGAAGTCCTCGATTTTAGGGGCTTGGCCGGCGGCGCCTGGCCGGCCGGCCGCCTCAGCGGTGCCAGCCGTGGTAGCCGCCGCCGCGCCAGCCGCCGTAGCCGCCGCGGTAACCGCCGTAGCCCCGGTAGCCGCCGCCCCAGCTGCGCGAGTAGCCGAGGTTCAGCGAGATGCCGACCGGCGGGTAGACGTAGGGCTGCGGATAGGCATAGGCCGGCTGCACGTAGACCGGCGCCGGATAGACCGCGGCCGGGTAGGCGGGCTGGGCATAGACCGGGGCCGGCTGCGTGCCCGACACCACCACGCCCGGCTCGGGCACGACGTCGTCCCAGGGCGAGCCCGTGGCGTACTGCTGGCCTTGCTGCTGCGGCGGCGGTTGCTGCGCATAGCCGCGGTTGTCGGTTTCGACCGGGTAGGGCGTGAGCTGGTTCTGCGGTGTCACCGGCGCGGTGGTCACGCCATAGGCGTTGGCCTCGACGGGGATGGTGGCGCCCGGCTGGTAGTCGGTGCGCGTGGTGTAGCGGCGGCCGTTGTACTCGTAGGTGACGTTGTAGCTGGTGCCGGCGCTGTCGCGCACCGGCGTGGCCGAGAGCACGCGCGCCTGCACGGTCTGGCCCGACTGGGCATGGACCATGCCCGCGCTGGCGGCGAGGACGCCGGCCAGCGAGAGGCCGAGGACGGTACGGATGGTCTGGGTATTCATGTTGGAGACTCCTGCGGATCGGGCGCGGTGCGCTGGGAGGGGAGCCCGGCTGCGCCCGGTCCGGGTTCGACGCCGGCCCGCCAGGCGGGTTCCGGCATTTACACGGCGTTCACAGCACGGTTTTCACAGTCGCTTACAGCGTCTTGGCCCATTGTTCGGCGTCGAAACCGGCCGTGATGTCGGCCTGGCGCGCCTTTTGGTGCCAGTCCACCACCGGCCGCTTGATCAGGCTGGGATTGGCGAGCAGCACGGCGCGCGCCGAGGCGGCGTCGACCACCGATTCGCGCGTGGCGTCGTCGAGCTTGCGCCAGGTGGTGCCGCGGCGGTTGACCAGCGTTTCCCAGCCCAGCGCGGCCAGCCAGCGGTCGAGTTCGGCCTCGGGCACGCCCTGTTTCTTGAAATCGTGGAAGGCGTAGGCCACGTTGTGGTCGTCGAGCCAGGCGCGGGCGCGCTTGACGGTGTCGCAGTTCGGAATGCCGTACAGAGTGGTCGAAGGGGTTGTCATGGCGCCGATGATGCGCGAGCGGCGGGTGGGCGACAATCCCGGCCTCCATGGAAACCCTGAACGACTGGCTCGAGCGCGCCGAGCGACTGCATCCCAAGAACATCGAGCTCGGACTCGAGCGCGCGCGCGAGATGGCCCAGCGCATGGCGCTGCGCTTCGGCTGCCCCGTGATCACGGTGGCCGGCACCAACGGCAAGGGCTCGACCTGCGCCATGCTGGAGTCGATCCTGATGCACGCCGGCTATCGCACGGCGGTCTTCACCTCGCCCCACCTGGTGCATTTCGAGGAGCGGCTGCGCCTCTCGGGCCAATCCGTCGATGCTTCCAAATTAATAGCAAACTTCGAAGCCGTGGAAAAGGCCCGGGGCGACATGCCGCTGACCTATTTCGAGTTCACGACGCTCGGCATCCTGCGCTGCATGATCGAGGAGAAGCCCGACGTGGCGATCCTCGAGGTCGGCCTCGGCGGCCGACTCGACGCGGTCAACATCATCGATGCCGACTGCTCGGTGATCACCAGCATCGACCTCGACCACATGGAATTCCTCGGCCCCGACCGCGAGAGCATCGGCTTCGAGAAGGCCGGCATCCTGCGCGCCGGCAAGCCGGCCATCGTCAGCGACCCGATGCCGCCGCAGAGCGTGATCGACCATGCCGAGGCCATCGGCGCCGACCTCTGGCGTTTCGGGCGCGACTTCAACGTCTCGGGCGACAAGCAGCAGTGGGGCTGGAGCGGCCGCGGTCGGCGCTACAGCGGGCTGGCCTATCCGGCGCTGCGCGGCGCCAACCAGCTGGTGAATGCGGCCGGCGTGCTGGCGGCGCTCGAATCGCTGCGCCAGCAGCTGCCGGTGACGGCGCAGGCGATCCGCAGCGGCCTCGCGATGGTCGAACTGCCGGGGCGCTTCCAGATCGTGCCGGGCCAGCCGGTGCTGGTGCTCGACGTGGCGCACAACGCGCACGCCGTGGCCGCGCTGGCCGAGAACCTCGACGCGATGGGCTTCTACCCGACCACCCATGCCGTGTTCGGCGTGATGGCGGACAAGGACCTGGCGCCGATCCTCGCGCGCATCGGGCCGCTGATCGACCGCTGGTACTTCACCGACCTGCCGACCGCGCGCGCCGCCAAGGCGGCCGACCTGCTGGCGACATGGCAAGCGCAGAACACGCGCAAGGACGCCGCCGGCGAGGTCTTCGCCGCCCCCATGCAGGCGCTCCAGGCGGCCATAGAGCGCGCGGACCCCGCTGATAGAATCGTGGTCTTCGGATCGTTCTTCACCGTGGGCGGCGTGCTCGAGCATGGCACCCCCCGGCTGCAAGCCAAACACCTGTCCTCAACCTTGTCGCCCGGCGGCTGATTCGCAGGTCGATCGCGCCGGATTCCGCAGCTTCCCGCATCACTCGCAGCACTCCTTCAGGGACCGAACTTCATGGCGTTTTTCAAGTTCCGCGCGCGCGGCCCACAAGGCAACGAAGGACGCAGCGCACCGGCTGCGGTGCCGGCGGAAAGTGTCGAATCCATGCGCCGTCGCGCCCGCCACCGCCTGCTGGGCGCCGCGGTGCTGGTGCTGCTGGGCGTGATCGGTTTCCCGCTGCTGTTCGACACCCAGCCGCGCCCGGTGTCGGTCGACATCCCGATCGAGATTCCCGACCGCAACAAGGTCAAGCCGCTGCCGGTGCCCCAGGCACCCGCGCCCGCCGCCACCAGCGGCAGCGACAACGGCGACACCCGCGTGGCCGCCGCGACGCCGTCGCGTCCCCCGGCCGCATCGAGCGGCGGCATCATCACCGAGACCGCCGACGGTACCGAGATCGATGCCTCGGGCAAGCCGGTCAACAGCGCGCAGGCGCCGGCCCCCGCGCCGGCCAAGCCGGCCGAACCCAAGCCCGAGCCGAAGCCGGAACACAAGCCCGAAGCCAAACCCGAGCCCAAGCCGAAGCCCGAACCCAAGCCC
>NZ_JBZAYE010000542.1:0-4952 GCF_058244205.1 Variovorax sp. 20P10.2.4 | reverse complement strand
CCGGCCGTGCAGGCGATCGCGCGCGAATGGGCCGCGCTGTTCGATGCCTTCTGCAACCACGACCCGAGCATCGCGGCCCGGCTGATGCAGGCCATGGCCACCGAGCCCGTGCTGCAGGCCGCAGCGGTGACCGCGCCGCCGGTCCGCGAGCTGCTGCTGCGCGCCATGGCAACGCTGCGCGCGGCCTGAAAAACCCCTTCGCGCCCGCTTGACCCTGACGTTGCGTGAGGCCCAACAGTGGCCGCATGAACAACGCCAACACCCCTCCTTCCGCCCCGCAACGTCTGCACGCGCTCGACAACCTGCGCGCCCTCATGATGTGGCTGGGCATCGTGCTGCACGTGGCCCTCAACCACCTCACCGTCGCCTCGCCGCTGCCCTGGCGCGACCCGCAGACCTCGCGCGTCGCCGACCTGCTGCTGCTGTTCATCCACGGCTTCCGCATGCCGGTGTTCTTCGTGCTCGCGGGCTTCTTCGTTGCGCTGCTGATCGAGCGGCGCGGCGCCGGCGGCATGCTGCGCAACCGCGCGCTGCGGCTCGCCCTGCCCTTCGCGCTGTTCTGGCCGCCACTGTTCGTGCTGACCACGCTGCTCGCGATGGTCTACATCCACCTCACGGTGCGTGGCGTGCCGGGACTCGATGCGGCGCTGGCGCCGCCGCGCCCGCCGGGCGGCTCGCCATTCAACACGCTGCACCTGTGGTTCATCTACCAGCTGTTCTGGTTCTGCGTGCTGGCCTGGGCCGGCGCGAAGCTGGGCCGCTTCGTGCCGGCGCGGCTGCGCGCGGGCTTTTCGCGCGGCTTCGCGCTGCTGGCACGCCAGCCCTGGGGCGTCCTGGTGCTGGCGCTGCCGCTGGCCGTGGCCGGGTCCTTCCATCCCACGGGCCTGGCGCCGCAGAGCGGCTCCTTCCTGCCGCCCTGGGGCGAATGGGTGCACAGCGGCCTGTTCTTCGTGTTCGGCCTGTGCCTGCACGGGCGGCAGGAGCTGTTCGCCCGCTTCGCCGCGCGCTGCCAGGTCCTGGCGCTCGCGGGCCTGGCCTTCTTCGGCGCGACGCTCGTGCTGCTGGGCGCCGCGCGCGGCACGACGCCATTGCCGCACGCCGCGTTCTGGGTCGCCTTCGCCTACGGCGCCGCCGGCTGGCTCTGGAGCCTGGCGCTGATCGGCGCCTTCGTGCGCTGGCTGCCGCGGCGCAACGGCGTGCTCGACTACCTCTCGCGAAGTTCCTACTGGGTCTACCTGGTCCACATGCTCGGCACCGTCGGCTTCGGCGTCCTGCTGTTCCATGCGCCGCTGGGCGCGCTCGCGAAGATGGGCCTCAACATCGCCGCCACCTCGCTCGTGGCGCTCGCGAGCTACGAGCTGCTGGCGCGCCGCACGCCCATCGGTCGGCTGCTCAACGGTCAGCGCGAGGCGAAGCGTTCGATCAGGAAGTCGACGAAGGCGCGCGTCTTCGCGGCCAGGTGACGCGAGGGATAGACGGCATAGACCGGCGTGCGGTCGGCCTCCCAGTCCTCGAGCACCGCCTCGAGCCGGCCCGCGGCCAGTTCCTGCGCGACGTAGATGCGCGGGATCAGGCTCAGGCCGAAGCCCGCGAGCAGCGCGTCGCGCACCGCGAGGCTGGAGCTGACCTTGTAGCGCCCGTCGACCGGCACCGCCACGCTGCGGCCGGCGCGGCGGAAGGTCCACTTGTGGGCATGGCCCGAGAGCGTGAACTGCACGCAGTCGAAGGCCTTCAGGTCCTCGGGCCGCGCGGGCCGGCCACGGGCAGCGAAATAGGCCGGCGCGCCGCACAGCACGTGGGTCATGGTCGTGAGCTCGCGCGCCACCAGGCTCGAGTCCTCGAGCCGGTCGCTGCCGCGGATCGCGAGGTCGTATCCGCCTCCGATCAGGTCGGTGCGCGCGTCCTGCAGGTCGAGCTCGAGCCGCAGGTTCGGATGGCGGTCCATGAAGGCCGGGATGCCGGGCGAGATGCAGGTCAGCGCGAAGGTCAGCGGCGCGCTGACCCGCAGCACGCCCGACGGGCTGCTGCCCATGGGCGCGAGCGCGGCGTCGGCCTCGCTCAGGTCGTCGAGGATGCGCGAGAGCCGCTGGTGGTAGGCCGCGCCGGCCTCGGTGAGGCTCATGCTGCGCGTGGTGCGGTTGATGAGCCGCACCTTCAGGTGCGCCTCGAGCTCGGCGATGTTCTTGCTGACCGCGGCGGCCGACAGCCCGAGCTGGCGCGCCGCGCCCGCGAAGCTGCCGCTGGTGGCGGCGGTGCGGAAAACCTGGAGGGCAGTGAGATGGTCCATGATCCACAACCATTGGTAATGAATCAATTCATTATTCAGACATTCACAACCAGCGGTCAATTGAATAGATTCAAGCCTCCATGACCGACATCACCGACCGCAGCGCCCGCCCTCCCGCCCGGGGCGCCGACATCCTGCTGACCGCCGCCGCGCCCGCAATCTGGGGCAGCACCTACATCGTCACCACCGAGCTGCTGCCCGCGAACTACCCGCTCACGGTCGCGATGCTGCGCGCGCTGCCCGCGGGCCTGCTGCTGCTGGCCATCGTGCGGCAGCTGCCCGAACGCGCCTGGTGGGGCCGCATCCTGGTGCTGGGCGCGCTCAATTTCTCGCTGCTGTGGGCGATGCTGTTCATCGCGGCCTACCGGCTGCCGGGCGGGGTGGCGGCCACGATCACCTCGCTGCAGCCGCTGATGGTGGTGTTCCTCGCGAGCGCGCTGCTCGGCACGCGGGTGCGCGCGCTGTCGGTGGTGGCGGCCGCGGTGGGCTTCGGCGGCGTGGCGTTGCTGGTGCTCACGCCGCAGGCCAGGCTCGACGCGGTGGGCATCGCGGCGGCGCTCGCGGGCGCGGTGTCGATGGCCTTCGGGACCGTGCTGGCACGGCGCTGGCAGCCGCCGGTCTCGGCGCTGACCTTCACCGCCTGGCAGCTCACCGCGGGCGGCCTGCTGCTGCTGCCGGTGGCGCTGTGGCTGGAACCGGCGCTGCCGCCGCTCACGGCCACCAACTGGCTGGGCTTCGGCTGGCTCGGGCTGGTGGGCGCCGCGCTGACCTACATCCTGTGGTTCCGCGGCGTGGCCCGGCTGGAGCCGGCCGCCATCGCCTCGCTGGCCTTCCTGAGCCCGGTGACGGCCGTGATCCTCGGCTGGGTGCTGCTGGGCCAGCGGCTGTCGCCGCTGCAGGTGGCGGGCATCGCGATCGTGATCGCGAGCATCTGGCTGAGCCAGCATGCGCAGCGCGGCGCGCTGCCCACGGCGGCGCGGCCGGCAACGCGCTGAAGTTTCAGGCCGCCGTGGCCTGCTTCAACAGGCTCAGGTAGCCGGGCTGCACCTCCATGCGCGCGGTCGTGCCACCGCGCTGCAACAGCCGGTGCGCCTGCGGCAGGCTCCAGCACGGCAGGCTGGTGAACATGTGGTGCTCGCAGTGGTAGTTGACCCAGTAGGGCGCGATGAAGATGCGCTCGGCCAGGTTGGCATGCGTGGTGCGCGCCTGGCGCAGCGGATCGGCCTCGTTCTGCGCCACCAGCGCATGCTCGGCGATGTTGCGCACCCGGCTCACGAGCGGCAGCCAGGTCGCCATGGGCAGCAGCCACATCAGGACCCAGGCCCACCAGTAGCCCGCCAGCGCGAAGGCCAGCAGCCCGAGGCCGTTGGCGAGAAAGAAGCGGCGGTCCTTCGCGAGTTCGCGGCCGAACGCCTTGAACGCCGATTCGCCCGGTGCGCGCCGGCGGATGCCTTCGGCGACATGGCCGAAGCGCTGCTTGTAGAAGGTCTGGCCGCTGAGGTCGCGCACGACCTTGCGCCACATCGAGGCGCGCGAGATCGGGAACGGCGCCGACAGCACGAGGTCGGGGTCCTCGGTCTGCTGCACGAAGCGGTGGTGCTGCAGGTGGTAGGGCCGGTAGTCGCGCAGGGTGGACGAGCACAGCCAGTGGCCGACCCAGTCGTTGACGCGGCGGTTGCGGTGCAGCCCCGCATGGGCCGCGTCGTGCATCAGGATGAACAGGCCGAGCTGGCGCGCGCCGACGATCGGCACCATCAGCGGAAGGGTCCACGGCCAGACGATGCCCACCAGCATCGCGAGGCCGATGACGCCCCAGCAGTGCGCGACCAGCCACAGCCCCCTCCACGACGAGCGCGCGGTCAGCGCCTGCCATTCGTCGGTGCTGAAGAAATCCTCGGGACGGGCTCGGGGTGCGGCGGCCATCGGGCCAGTATGCGCCGCGGGTTCGGGCGATGCACGCGGACTTCCCCGCAGACTCCTAGCGGTCGATGATCTTGCGCGCGAAGCGCTCGAGGTAGTCCATCAGCCGGTCGGCGCCCGCGGTGGCGGCGGCCTCGTCGCCGGTGGCGATGCCCTGCGCCAGTTCGAGGTGGGCGTTGGCGCCCTCGACGATCTCGCCCTGGTGCTGGTAGGCGTACCAGAAGCGGCGGCACTGCACGATCAGCGGCGTGACGGCCTTGACGGCCGAGTCGTTGTGGCTGGCCTGGTGGTTCACGAGGTCGAGCGCATGGTCGGCGCGCATGTAGCCGTCGAGGTCGCCGCGCGCGGCCGCCTCCACCATCTGCTCGGCACAGCGCACGATCTCCTTGCGCTGCGGCGCGGTGGCGCGGCGCGCGGAGCAGGTGGCGATCAGCTGCTCGAGCACGCGGCGCGTCTGCACCACGTCGAGGTGGTCGGCGAGGTCGATGGTCGACACCAGCAGCCCGCGGCGCGCCTGCTGCACGACGAGGCCGATCGACACCATGCGCATCAGCGCCTCGCGCACCGGCGTGCGGCCCAAGCCGGTGCGCTCGGCCAGCTCGGCTTCGACGATCTGGCTGCCGGGCTCGAGCTGCAGCGTGGACAGCAGGGTCTCGATGGCGTCGTAGGCCATGTCGGCGGCACGGCGCTTCGGGGCGGACGCAGGGGCAGGGACGGGGATCGGAGCAGCCATGGATGTTCGGGG
>NZ_JBZAYE010000541.1:0-4962 GCF_058244205.1 Variovorax sp. 20P10.2.4 | reverse complement strand
ACACCAACAGCCTCACCGCCGGTTGGCTCAACGCCAACGCGCCGGTGCAGACGGCCGCGGGCGGACGCACGCAGGTCAACATCCAGCAGACCGCGGACAAGGCGATCCTCAACTGGGAGAGCTTCAACGTGGGCCGCAACACCACGGTGCAGTTCGACCAGAAGGGCGGGGCGAAGCCCGACGGCACCAATGCATGGATCGCGTTGAACCGCATCAACGATCCGAGCGGCCGGCCGAGCCAGATCGCGGGCCAGATCAAGGCCGACGGCTCGGTCTACCTGATCAACCGCAACGGCATCGTCTTCAACGGCACCAGCCAGGTCAACACGCGCTCGCTGATCGCCTCGAGCCTCGCGCTGTCGGACAAGCAGTTCAACCTCGGCATCAACAACCAGCAGAAGTTCGACGGCCAGGGCAACGACTTCGCGATTCCCCAGTTCGGCCTGTTCACCTCGATCAAGCCCGAGGTCTTCGGCCCGTCGGGCTTCGTGCCCGGCGAGGGCGGCGCGCCCGACCGCATGGGCGGCGTGGACCGCTTCGATCCCGGCGCGGCGCCGGGCGAGGTGCGCGTGGACGCCGGTGCGCGGCTGGCGGTCGAGTCGGGCGGCAAGGTCATGCTGTTCGCGCCCAAGGTGCGCAACGCGGGCCACATCACGGCGCCCGACGGCCAGGTGATCCTCGCGGCCGGCGAGAACGTCTACCTGAAGACCCCCTCGACCCAGGATCCGAACGCACCGCGCGGCCTCGACGTGGCCGTGTCGGCCGTGCCGGGCTGGGCCTTCACCGGCGGGCAGGTGCAGGGCGCGCTGAAGCTCGTGCCGGTGTACGGCGACGCGAACTTCGTCAACAGCCTGCGCGACGTGGTGATGCCCGAGATGGCGGCGCGCGCCAAGTCGGTGGGCTACGAGGTGGTGAACACCGGCACCGTGCAGTCCGACCGCGGCAACATCACGCTGCAGGCGCAGGACGTGCGGCAGTCGGGCGTGCTGGCCTCGACCACCGCGCTCAACAACCGCAACGGTTCGATCCTGCTGCGCGCCTGGGGGCTGGGCACGCACATGTACTCGGACGGCGTCAACGACCTGATCAACTGGTCGGCCGGCACGCTCACGCTGGGCGAGGGCAGCATCACGCAGGTGCTGCCCGATGCGGGCGACCGCAGCGAGATCGAGGCCTCGGCGTTGGTCACGCGCTACCAGCCGGGCCGCGTGGCCCTGTACGGCCAGCTGATCGACGTGCGGCCGAAGGCGGGCGTGCTGGTACCCGCGGGCACTATCGCGGCCGAGTCGGCGGTCAACCCGCTGTTCACGCAGCTGCCGTACTTCAAGCCCGGCAGCCTCGGCGACGCCAGCCGCATCTACATCGACAGCGATGCCTTCCTGAGCGTGGCCGGGCTGCAGGGCATGCAGGTCGACATGTCGCGCAACTTCGTCGAGGCCGAGCTGCGCATCAACGAGCTGCGCGATTCGCCGCTGCTGCTCGACTCCTGGCTGCGCGGCAAGAAGGTGATCGTCGACCGGCGCGCCAACGGCCTGTTCGACGCCGGCCCGATGTCGGGCGTGCAGTGGGTGACCGGGCCCGACGGCAAGACGCTGGTGCCGGGCGCCTGGGTCGGCACGCCGCTGGCCGACGTGTCGGGCTGGGTCGGTGTCGGCAAGACCGACCTCGCCGAGCTGTCGGCCAGCGCGGGCAGCATCAACCTGCGCGCGGGCGGCGCGGTGATCACGCGCGCGGGCTCGGTGCTCGACGTGTCGGGCGGCTCGGTGCGCTATTCCGACGGCATGAACACCGCGACCAAGCTCATGGGCGCCGACGGCCGCGTGCACACCATGGACAAGGCGCTGCCCGACATCACCTACACCGGCATCGCGGGCGAGTTTGCGAGCGAGCATGCGCGCTGGGGCGTGAAGGAGAACTGGCGCTCGCCGCTGATCGGCGCCAACTACAAGGAAGCGGGCTACACCGAGGGCCGCAAGGCCGGCGACCTGCGCATCTACGCGGGCGACGCGATGGTGCTCGAGGGCGACATGCTCGGCGGCGTGGTGGCGGGCGACCGGCCGCAGGCCAAGGCTGCGGCCAGCCTCGGCGGCCGCGTCGAGCTCGGCGAGAACACGCCCGACGGCCGGCCCTGGTCGCCGGGCACGATCATCGTGAGCCACGATCCGAAGCGGCTGGCCAAGGACTTCGGCGCGCTCACCACGCTCGGCGACGATTTCTACGTGAAACTCAAGCCGGACGAACAGGGCTCGCGCAAGCTGAGCTTCCTGTCGGACGACATGCTCAGCAATTCGGGCATGGGCAGCATCGTGCTGAACACCATCAACGGCGACTTCGAGCTCGCGGCCGGCGCGAAGCTGCAGCTGTCGCCGGGCGCCTCGCTGACGGTGGCGGGCACCGAGGGCTCGACCCGGGACATCCGCATCTTCGGCCAGATCCGCACGCCCGGCGGGCGCATCGGGCTGTCGTCGAGCAACGGCGCGCTCGAGATCGGCGCGCAGGGCCGGCTCGATGCCAGCGGCCAGTGGCTCAACACCTGGCGCGAAGGCCCGGGCAGCGGCGCCTGGGCCATCGACGGCGGCGCGATCTCGATCAGCGTGGGGAAGATCGCGGCCGATCCGGCGGCGGTCCTCGACGTCTCGGGCGGCGGCCGCGTCGATGTCGCGAAGAACGGCCTGCCCGCGTTGCGCGCGGGCAATGCGGGTTCGGTCACGCTGGTGGGCGTGACGCCCGAGCTCGACCTGGGCGCGCTGAACCTGCGCGCCTTCGCGGCCGGTTCCGCGGGCAGCCTGGTGCTCGACGTGTTCTCGCCGGTGCAGATCGGCGGCAGCGCGGCCACCGATCCCGAGACCGGCAAGCCGCTCGTGACGCTGCTGCCGCCCACGCTCTACGGCGAGCGCGGCTTCGGCCGCGTCACGGTCTCGGTGCGCGCCGAGGGCGGCATCGCGGTGCCCGAGGGCGTGACGGTGTCGCAGCAGGCGTCGAGCCTCGATCTCACGAACTTCGACTGGCGTCACCTGCCCGGCGGTGCCAGCCTGGCCGATGCCGCGCCGATCGGCGTGCTGCGGCCCGAGGAGCGCGCGGCGCGCAAGCCCACCGCGCTGTCGCTGGGCACCACCAACGGCGCGATCTCGATCGGGGCGGGCGCGGTGGTGCGCACCGACATCGGCGGCAACCTGTCGCTCGGTGCCGGCGGCGAGCTGGGCACCATCACCGTGGCCGGCCGGCTCGACGCGCCGGCCGGCAGCATCTCGCTGTCGGGCGGCAAGGTCACGTTGCAGGCCGGCGGCGAACTGCTGGCGCGCGGCGTGCCGCTGACCTACCTCGACAACCGCGGCCGCCAGGTGGGCGAGGTGCGCGACGGCGGCTCGGTCGACATCCAGGCCGGCGAGGTGCAGCTCGAGAAGGGCGCGCTGATCGACGTGTCGGGCGCCACCGGCGAGATCGACGGCGTGGCCGACACCGGCCGCACCGGCACGCAGCTGCCGAAGGCGACGCCGAAGATCCGGCTCGACAGCGACGGCGGCCTGATCCAGGTCAAGGGCCAGGGCCTGATCGAGAGCACGCTGGTGGGCAACGCGGGCGGCCCCGGCGGCATCGGCGGGCGCATCCGGATCAACATGGACGTGCCCGCCGCGCCCGGCGGCTCGCCGCTGGAGCGCCTGAGCCAGACGCTGCAGGACCCGGACTGCTTCGGCTTCTTCGTCGACGGCGCCTGCAACAACTGGCGCCAGGGCCTGGACTACGACTGGGCGCCGGGCCTGCGCAGCTTCGGCTACGAGGTCGACGGCACGATGATCATTCCGTCGAGCCTGCTGGCGCACCTGGCGGAGAGCAAGGAGCTGGTGCTGTCCGACCGCCTGCCGGCGCCCGGCCCGGTCGGGGCGCTCGACCCGGCGCAGTTCGGGCTGACGCCGGCCACGCTCGACCTGTTCCGCGACACCCTGTTCGGCGGCGAGCTGCTGCGCGAGATCCTGCAGAAGCCGGGCCAGGCCTTCGCGCTGACGCTGCGCCCGCAGTCCTTCGCGAACGGCGGCTTCGCCGACCTCGCGCTGGTGAACTCCTCGCAGGGGCCGATCCGTCTCGACGACGCGCACATCAGGATGGGCCGCGCCATCTCGCTGCAGGGCCGGATCCTCGGGCATGCCGACACCTCGTCGTCGCTGAGCGCGCCGCACCTCACGCTGCTGACCGTGCCGGGGCCGGCCTCGGCCTCGCTGGTGGCCGAGGTGCCCGATGCCAAGGGCGAGCTGAAGCTCGCGGGCCAGCTGATCGAGATCGTCTCGGGCAACGAGGCGGGCGTGTCGCCCGAAGGCACCGTGCGCATCGGCGGCTTCGGCCGCACGCGACTCGAGGCCGGCGAGATCCGCATCGGCGGCGCGCTGCCCGATCAGATCAACGACGACACCCGGTTGCAGTTGAACCTCGACGTCGACGGGCAACTGGTGCTCGCGGCCGGCCAGGTCTATCCGAGCACGGCCATGACCGGCGTGATCCGCGCCACCGGTTCGATCGCCGTCGAGCGGTTCGGCGAGCCGGGCGACACGCCGCTGTCGGCCGGCGGCACCCTGCGGCTGGAGGCGCCGACGATCGCGCAGGACGGCGTGCTGCGCGCACCGCATGGCCAGATCGAACTGGCCGCGAGCGAGCGCCTCGCGCTGGGCGCCAACAGCCTCACTTCGGTGTCGGGCGCCGGCGTGGTCGTGCCCTACGGCACCTTGCTCAACGACGAGCACTGGCACGATCCCACCAAGGCGGTGGACGCGGCCAATCCTTCGGGCGGCTCGCTGAGCGCGCCGCCCGAGAAGCGGATCACGCTGAAGTCGCCCGACGTGGCGCTGGCGCGCGGCGCGACGGTGGACATCACGGGCGGCGGCGACCTCTATGCCTGGGAGTTCGTGCCCGGGCCCGGCGGTTCGCACGACGTGCTGAACCGGCCGGGCACCTACGCGATCCTGCCGGGGC
>NZ_JBZAYE010000540.1:0-4987 GCF_058244205.1 Variovorax sp. 20P10.2.4 | reverse complement strand
CGAACAGAACCACTCCAAGGACCGTCCCCATGCTCCACGGCTACATCCCTCCCCACCGCTTCCTGCCCTATCTGAGCTGGACCGAGATCGCCGCGCTGCCCGACCGCGAGAACACGGTCATCGTGCTGCCCTGCGGCGCGATCGAGCAGCACGGCCCGCATCTGCCGTGCTCGGTCGACAGCGTGATCAGCTCGGGCGTGATGGGCAAGGCACTCGAGAAGCTGCCGGCCGAGGTGCGCGCCTTCGCGCTGCCCACCATCACCTACGGCAAGTCGGAAGAGCACCTGCACTTCCCCGGCACGATGACGCTGACCGGCACCACGCTGCTGTCGACCGTGACCGAGATCGGCGAGTCGGTCTACCGCGCGGGCTTTCGCAAGCTGCTGTTCGCCAACGGCCACGGCGGCCAGCCGCAGGTGCTCGAGATGGCGGCGCGCGAACTGCGGCTGCGCCATGGCGACTTCGTGGTGGTGCCGCACGGCGTGTCGCGGCTGCCGAGCGCGGCCAGCAAGCAGGTCAGCGAGCAGGAGAAGAAGCTCGCGATGCATGCCGGCCATTCCGAGACCGCGCTGATGCTCGCGCTCGCGCCCGAGACGGTGCACATGGAGCGCGCGGTGGCCAACTTCCCGCCGCCGTTCCCGATCAAGCTGCTGTCGGCCGACGGCCGCCCGGCCTGCGCCTGGACCGCGCGCGACTTCGGCCCCAGCGGCGTGATCGGCGACCCGACCACCGCCACGCGCGAGCAGGGCGAGGCGATCCTCGACACGCTGTCCGACAGCTGGGTGCAGGCGCTGACCGAGCTGCATGCGCTGCGCTGGGTGGTGCGCGAGGAAGCCACCTGGGAGCGCGGTCACCAGCAGGGCTTCGTGCAGCAGTCCTTCGCGCCGGCCTGAGCCTGCTTCTTGCATCGGCCCGTCTTTCCCCTTTTTCTTCACCCACGCCCTAGAGAGGTCCTCCCATGCGCTCCTTCGCACTGTCCCTGGCCGGCGCCGCCGCCATCGCCTTCCTCGCCGCGCCCGCGCAGGCCGAGGACAAGTTCACCTACATGACCAACTGGTACGCGCAGGCCGAGCACGGCGGCTTCTACCAGGCCGTGGCGCAGGGCATCTACAAGAAGTACGGCCTCGACGTGACCATCAAGATGGGCGGCCCGCAGGTCAACATCACGCAGATGATGGCGGCCGGCCAGGCCGACTGCATCATGGGCTCGAGCGACATCCAGATGATGCAGGTGCGCGAGGGCGGCGTGCCGGTGGTCAACGTGGCGGCCTTCTTCCAGAAGGACCCGCAGGTGCTGATCGCGCACGACGACGTGAAGAGCTTCGAGGACCTCAAGGGCAAGACGCTCTTGATCGGCGCGCAGGCCAACCGCGGCTACTGGCCCTGGCTCAAGGCCAAGTTCGGCCTCAAGGACGAGCAGACCCGGCCCTACACCTTCAACATCCAGCCCTTCGTGGCCGACAGGAACACGGCCCAGCAGGGCTACCTGACCTCCGAGCCCTACGCGATCCAGAAGGCCGGCGTGAAGAGCACGGTGCTGATGTTCAGCGACCACGGCTTCCCGGCCTATGCCACCACCGTCTCGTGCATGGAGAAGACGGTGAAGGAGCGCAGCAAGCAGGTCGCGGCCTTCGTCAAGGCCTCGGCCGAAGGCTGGAAGAGCTATCTCGCCGATCCCGCGCCCGCCAACGCGCTGATCAAGAAGGACAACCCCAACATGACCGACGACCAGCTCGCCTACAGCGTGGCCAAGCTCAAGGAGATGGGAATGATCACGGGCGGCGACGCGGCCAAGCTCGGCATCGGCGTGATGACCGACACGCGCGCCAAGGCCAGCTACGACTTCCTCGTGAGCGCCAAGCTGCTCGACCCGGCCAAGGTCGAGCTCGCGAAGACCTACACGACCGAGTTCGTGAAGGACGCCAAGGTGCTGCCCTGATCGTCGCCACGCCATGAACCGCATCGACCCCCACACCCTCGCGCCGCCGACGGTGCCTGCCGTGCCCGCGGTGGAAGTGCTCTCGGCCGAGAAGACCTATCCCAACGGCACGCAGGCGCTGCTGCCGGTCGACCTGTCGATCGCCGAGGGCGAGTTCGTCACGCTGCTCGGCCCCTCGGGCTGCGGCAAGAGCACGCTGCTCAAGATGGTGGCGGGCATGCTCGAGCCCAGCGACGGCCGGCTCCTGGTGTGGCGCAAGCCGGTGGCGCAGCTGCATGACTGCCCGCACAAGCTGTCCTTCGTGTTCCAGTCGCCCACGCTGATGCCCTGGGCCAGCGTGCAGACCAACGTGCGGCTGCCGCTCGATCTCGCGGGCGTGCCGCGCAAGGAGGCCGATGCGCGCGTGATGGAGTCGCTGGCGCTGGTGGGCCTCGAGAAGTTTGCGAGCGCGCTGCCGCGCGCGCTCTCGGGCGGCATGCAGATGCGGGTGTCGATCGCGCGCGGGCTGGTCACGCAGCCCGACCTGCTGCTGATGGACGAGCCCTTCGGCGCGCTCGACGAGATCACGCGCCACAAGCTCGACGCCGACCTGCTCGAGCTCTGGCGCAAGAAGAAGCTCACGGTGATCTTCGTGACGCACTCGATCCATGAGGCGGTGTTCCTCTCGAGCCGCGTGGTGATGATGGCCGCGCGGCCCGGCCGCGTGGTCGAGCAGTTCCAGATCGACGAGCCCTATCCGCGCAACGCCGACTTCATGGTCACGCCCGAGTTCGCGCGCCATGCCAGGCGGCTGCAGGACAGCCTGCTGCGCGCCAGCCATGCCGACGAGGAGCACGCGCGATGAGCCGCACGCCGCTCCTGAGCCAGCCGCGCGTGCAGCGCGTGCTCTACCCCATGGCGATCGGCCTGCTGCTGATCGCGCTGTGGCAATGGATGGTGGTGGCGATGGAGCTGCCGCCCTACCTCGTGCCCTCGCCCTGGCTGATGCTGCAGACGCTGGTGACCGACTGGGCACCGCTGGGCAACGCGCTGCTGGTCACGCTCAAGATCACCGTGCTGTCCTTCGTGCTCGCCACGGTGGCGGGCGTGCTGATCTCGTTCCTGTTCGTGCAGAGCAAGCGCATCGAGACCGCGCTCTTTCCGTACGCGGTGCTGCTGCAGGTCACGCCGATCGTGGCGGTGGCGCCGCTGATCATCATCTGGGTCAAGAACCCGACGGCCGCGATGACCGTGTGCGCGGCGCTGGTGGCGCTGTTCCCGATCATCAGCAACACCACGCTGGGCCTGCGCAGCATCGACCCCGACCTGCAAAGCTACTTCAAGCTCAACCGCGCCACGCGCTGGCAGCAACTGGTGCGGCTGCGCATCCCGAGCGCGCTGCCCTACTTCTTCGGCGGCCTGCGCATCTCGAGCGGCCTCGCGCTGATCGGCGCGGTGGTGGCGGAGTTCGTGGCCGGCACCGGCGGCTCGGGCGCGGGACTGGCCTACCAGATCCTGCAGGCGGGCTTCCAGCTGAACATCCCGCGGATGTTCGCCGCGCTGCTGCTGATTTCCCTCACCGGCGTCGCGCTCTTCGTGCTGATGGCCTGGCTCACCAAGGTGGCGCTGGGCTCGTGGCATGCGAGCGAACTTTCCCAGGACTGATCCCCACATGAACGCACAAGAATCCTCCATCGGGCCGCTGCTGCTCGAACTCCCCGACCTCGACTGGATCACCGACGAGGGCCGCGTCGTGCGGCTGTCGCAGGACTTCTCCTGGTTCAGCCCGGTGCTCAAGCGCCAGCTCGAGGGCAAGCATGCCGACGTGGTGGTGCGCCCGCGCAGCGAGGACGAGATCCGCGCGGTGGTCGGCGCCTGCGCGCGCCACGGCGTGCCGATCACCGTGCGCGGCAGCGGCACCGGCAACTACGGCCAGACCACGCCGCTGGCCGGCGGCGTGGTGCTCGACATGACGGGCTACAACGCCTGCCTCTGGGTGCAGCCCGGCGTGGCGCGCGCGCAGGCCGGCATCCGCCTGGGCGAACTCGAGAAGCAGACCAGGGCCAGCGGCCAGGAGATGCGCTGCGTGCCCTCGACCTACCGCAGCGCCACGCTCGGCGGCCTGTTCGGCGGCGGCTTCGGCGGCGTGGGCTCGATCAACTACGGACCGCTGGGTGCGCCCGGCAACGTGCTCGGCATCCGCGCGATGACCATCGAGGCCGAACCCCAGGTGGTGGAGCTGCGCGGCGCCGAGGCGATGCGCATGCACCACCTGTGGGGCACCAACGGGCTGGTGCTCGAGCTCGAGGTCGCGCTGGCGCCCGCGCATCCGTGGCTCGAGACGCTCGTGACCTTCTCCGATTTCGAGGGCGCGCTGAACTTCGCTGACCGGCTCGCGAACGCGCCGGGCATCGTGAAGCGCGAGGTGTCGTTCTATGCGGCGCCGATCTCGGACCACCTGGCGCAACTGGCGGCGCACTTGCCCAAGGGCTGCCACACGGTGCTGTCGCTGGTGGCCGAGGCCAGCGAGCCGGCGCTGCTGCAGCTGGTCGAGAGCTTCGGCGGCGCCGTGAGCTACCGCAAGACCGCGGCCGAGGTGCAGAAGAGCAACCGCACCCTGATGGAGTTCACCTGGAACCACACGACGCTGCACGCGCTCAAGGTCGACCCGACCCTGACCTACCTGCAGAGCGGCTTCGTGCCGGGGCGCCACGTGGCGCAGGTCATCGAGATGGAGAAGCTGCTCGGCGGCGAGGTGATGATGCACCTGGAGTTCATCCGCAACGTGGCGGGCCTGATGACCTGCAGCGGCCTGCAGCTGGTGCGCTTCAGCACCGAGGAACGGCTGCAGGAGATCATGCAGATCCACCGCGAGCACGAAGTCCACATCAACAACCCGCACGTGAACATCGTCGAGGACGGCAAGGCCGGCGGCCCGCTGCCGCCCGAGGTGATCGCGGTGAAGCGGCGCTTCGATCCGCTGGGCCTGCTGAACCCCGGCAAGCTGCGCGACTGGCCGGTGAAGCCGCGCGCGGCCGCGGTGGCGGCCTGAGTCAGGCCGCGCGGCGA
>NZ_JBZAYE010000054.1:0-22185 GCF_058244205.1 Variovorax sp. 20P10.2.4 | reverse complement strand
AGAGGAAGGCCGTGACCGCCGCATTGGCCCAGGTGAGGTTCACGCCATAGCCGCCGACCAGCGCCGACACCGAGAAGCTGCCGATCGAGTTCGTGCTGAGGCTCAGCAGCACGTAGAGCAGCGTCAGCGTGAGGATCGCGGGCGTGAGGATGCGCACGCCCGCTCCATTGCCGGCCGCGGTCTTCGGCTTGCTCGCGGGCCGCGCGGCGAGCGCCGGCTTCTCACCCGCGAACAGGAAGACCCAGGCCAGCAGCCCCGCGAGGCCGGTGGCGGCGAAGGCCCAGCGCACGCCCAGCGTGCTGGCGATGCCCATCAGCAGGGCGGGCGCGATGGCGCCGCCGACGAAGCCCGCGAAGGTATGGACCGAGAAGGCCTTGCCCATGCGCGCGCTGTCGATGCCGGCCGAGAGCATCGCGTAGTCGGCGGGGTGATAGACGCCGTTGGCGATGCCCGCCAGCGCCATCGCGACGAGCAGCCAGGCGTAGTGGCCCGAGAACGCGAGCGAGCCGAAGGCCGCGCCGCCCAGCAGCAGGCCGGCCATCAGCAGGCGCCGCGCGCCGAAGCGGTCGACCGCGAAGCCCAGCGGCGCCTGCACCAGCGCCGACACCACGTTGAACACGCTGAGCGCGAGGCCGAGCTCGACGAAGCTCAGGCCCCACGCGCCGGGCAACACCGGCAGCAGCGCGGGCAGCGCCATGATGTGCAGGTGGCTGACGAGGTGGGCGGCGGAGACCTGCGCGAGCAGGCCGGTCTTGGGAAGGGGCATGGCCGGGGGCGTCGAAAGGACGGCGCATTGTGCGGCAAGCCCGCCGTCCGCGCTCGCGGCGCCCCGCTCAGGCCATCACTGCACCGCCACGAACTCCCCGCCCTTCACCTGCAGCAGCACGCCGCCGTAGCTCGGGTTGCGCCCCGCGTCCACGCTCCAGGTGCCGTTGCCCAGCACCATCGGCACCTTGTTGAGCTTCGCGAGCTCGTCGCGGATCTTCGTGCGATCGGGGTTCGGGCCCGCGTTCTTCACCGCCTGCACCGCGACCTGGCCCAGCGCGTAGCCCATGCCGGCCCAGTTGTCGGGCACGGCCTTGTACTTGGCCTGGTAGGCCTTCACGAAGGCCTGGTTCATCGGCGAGGGATTGTTGGGCGAATAGTCCGACACGAAGTAGGTGCCCTCGACCGCCTTGCCGCCGGCCTTGATGAAGCCGGCCGAGCCCAGCGTCGACGGGCCGATGAACTTGACCTTCGATTCGAGCCCGGCCTGGCGGATCTGCAGGATCAGGTTGGCCGAGACCTCGGCCGGCGCGGCGATGAAGATGGCGTCGGTGGGCGTGGTCGCGACCTTGGTCGCGAGCGCGAGGAAGTTGGAGTCGGAGGAGATGAACTTCTCGTCGGCCGCGATGGTGACGCCGGCCTTGGTGAAGTAGTCGGCCAGCGCGTTCTTCTGGCCGATGTAGCCGTCGCTGCTCTGGTCGTGCAGCAGCACCACGCGCTTCACGCCGAGCTTCTCCGAGGCCAGCTTGCCGAGGAAGCCCATGATGTCGGTCGGCGTGGCCTGGATCTTGAAGGCCCAGGGGCCGGTGGCGAGGATGCCGGGCGAGCTGCCGATGGCGAGGATCGGCAGCTTGAGGTCGTTGGCCACCGGCGCGCCGGCCAGGGCCTCGGCGCTGACCGTGGGGCCGAGGATCAGCATCACGTTGTCGCGCTTGCCGAACTGGTTGACGAGGTTGATGACCTGGCCCTTGTCGCCCGCGGTGTCGCCCTCGACGATCCTGAACTTGTTGCCGCCGGGCAGCCCCTGCGCGTTGGCTTCCTCCAGCGCGAGCTTCATGGCGTTCTGGATCGGCACGCCGCCGAAGGCGTAGGTGCCGGTCATGGCGTTGAACACGCCGACGGGGATCTCCTTGCCCTGCCCGAAGGCGAGGCCGCTGAAGGCGAGAAGCAGCGCGCCGGCGACGGCGGCTCTGCGATGCATGGTCATGGTGTGTCTCCAAGGGCGCGCGAAGGTGCGCGGTTTTTCTCAGGGGGCCATGGCAGTGTCTTCATGCATCCGGGTTGCGTCAGTCCCCATCACAGGGGACGGACCGACCCGAAGCGGCGCCGAAGCTATTCGGCCACCAGCTGCAGCGGCAGCACGTCGAGCGTGCGCAGCGTGTTGACCGGCCGCCAGCGCGATGCGCCCGCGGGTTCGATGCGCTGCACGCGCCGCACCAGCGCGCCGAGGATGCTCTCGGCCTCGAGCCGCGAGATCATCTGGCCGATGCACACGTGCGCGCCGACGCCGAAGGCGCGGTGCACGCCCGCGGTCTGGCGCGTGACGTCGAAGCGCGCGGGATCGGGCCACTGGCGCGGGTCGCGGTTGGCGGCGCCCATGTGGTAGCCGACCTTGGTGTCGGCGCGCAGCCGCACGCCGCCGAGCTCGACCTCGCCCGTGGTGGTGCGGAACATCACCTGCGCCGGCGACTCCAGGCGCAGCGCCTCCTCGAACGCGCCCTTGATGAGCGCCGGGTTGGCTTTCACGAGCGCGAACTGGTCGGGGTGCTCGGCCAGCAGCTTGAGCGTGGAGCCGATGCCCGCGATGGTGGTGTCGACGCCGGCGCGGAAGAAGGAGCGCACGTGCAGCGGTGCCGTGCCCTTGTCGAAATGGCCCGCGTCCTCGGCCTCGTAGATCTTCTCGGCGAAGCCGCCGGGCAGCGTGTGCTCGCGCTGCAGCACCTGCTGGTACCAGTCCATGATCGGCGCGGCACGCTCGAGCGCCTGCGCCACGCGCTCGTTGTTCGGCCCGAGCTGGTTGAAGTTGAGCTCGCCCGTGAGCTTGATGCGCTCGGGCGGCACCGCGATGCCGAGCACGGCCGGGAACACCTCGAGCACGTAGGCCTCGGTGATGTCGGCCACGCCGTCGACGCGGCCGCGCGCCACCGCGGCCTCGGCGATCTCCTCGGCGCGCTGCGCGAACTTCTCCTTCCAGCTCTTCACGACCAGCGGCGACAGGATGCGCTGCAGCGCGGCGCGCACGCGCGTGTGCTCGGGCGGGTCGATCTCCGAGATCGGGCTGCGCGTGCGCCACGCGCCGGGCTTGCGGATGTCGCTCATGCCCACGCCGCCCTCGACCGTGAAGCGCTCGAAGTCGCTCGCGACGATGCCGGCCTCGGCATGGCGCGTGACGGCGTAGTAGCCGTGCGGCGCGACGTAGACCGCGGGCGCCATCTCGCGCATGCGGTCGAACAGCGGATAGGGATCGGCGATGTTCGCGTCGGAGAACGGATCCTCGTCGAGGACCGGCGCGTCGGGAACGGACAGGGTGGCGGTGGCGTTCATGGGTCGGTCCTCCTCAATCCGCGCTCGGCAGCACGCGAACGGTCATGTCGGCGATGCGCCAGCCCTCGCCGGTGCGCCGGAAGCGCAGCTCGTACTTGCCGAACATCGCGATCTTGCCGGGGCCGTCGCGCCAGTCGGTGATGAGCGCGCGCGCATGGCCGTGGGCCTCGTCGGCGCCTTCGCCGGGCACGGCGTAGAAGTCGGTCATCTGGTGGTGCATGCGCTGCCTGAACTTCTTCTTCATCACCTCTTCCATCAGCGCCAGCAGATGGTCGCGTCCGTGGATGGTTTCGGGCGGCAGGCCGCTGCCGCCCTGCGAGGCGGGTGGCGAGTTGGCGCGGGTCCAGCTGGCGTCCTCGGTGAACAGCTGGGCGAAGTCGGGATCGCCGGCGTCGGCCAGGTGGCCGTAGCGGGCGAACAGGGAACGGATCTCGAGCTCGTCCTCGACGGGCAGTTGCGGAAAGCGCATGGGGTCTCCAGGGTCGGCACAGTGCTTGGCCCAGTGTCCGCAGGCGCGCCGCGCGCGTCTGTCCCCATGCGGGGGACGGCGGCCCCGGGCGCACCCGTACCACCGCAAGGGGACATACAACCAAGGGCCGCATTCCGATGATCGCCGCCATGCTGATGCAACAACTACTCAATGGCGTGGTCGTGGGCAGCGTCTATGCGCTGTTCGCGCTCGGGTTTACCCTTCTGTTCGGGGTCAACCACATCATGAACATGGCCCACGGCTCGGTGTTCATGTGGGGCGCGTTCGCGGGCCTGTACGCCGTCACGGTGCTCGACGCGCCGATCTACGTCGCCCTGCTGATCGGCATGCTCGCGGGCGGGCTGGTGTCGGTGGCGCTCGACCTGTTCGCGTTCCGGCCGCTGCGCCGCCGCGGCGCGCCGGAGTTCTCGGCCATCGTCTCGTCGATCGGCGCCGACCTGGTGCTGCTGGCGCTGGCGCAGAAGCTGTCGAACACGGCCGTGATGCGCTTTCCCTTCGACGCCTTCCCGGTGGTCATCTACACCATCGGCGGCGTGCGCGTGCAGCTGCTGCAGCTGGTGATCGTGGCGCTGGTGGTGGCAATGGTGTTCGGCCTCGTCTGGTACCTCTACCGCACCGGCTTCGGCCAGCGCATCCGCTGCGTCGCCTATTCGGAGCAGACCTCGCGCTTGCTGGGCATCAACCCCGGGCCGGTGAACATGCAGGTGTTCCTGATCTCGGGCGCGCTCGCGGGCATGGCCGGCGTGCTGATCGGGCTGGTCTTCAACTCGGTGCACTTCGCGATGGGCGAGCCGCTGCTGCTGCGCGCCTTCGTGATCATCATCCTCGGCGGGCTCGGCAGCATTCCGGGCGCGCTGATCGCGGGGCTCGCGATCGGCATCGTGCAGACGCTCGCGGTGGCCTACGTCTCCTCGGGCGTGGCGGAGGCGATCGTCTTCACCGCGCTGTTCGTCGTCATCCTGGTCCGGCCCACCGGCCTGTTCGGTCAATCGTCCGCCGCCATGCGGGTGCAACGCGCATGATGAACTTCTTCTACACCTACCAGTCGTTGTTCGACCACATCCTGGTCTACGCGATGCTCGCGATGAGCCAGTACGTGGTGCTGCGCGCGGGCGTGTTCTCGCTCGGCAGCGCGGGCTTCGCCGCCATCGGCGCCTATGGCTGCGCGCTGCTGGTGGTCAAGGCCGGCTGGCCGCCGCTGGCGGCGATCGCCGCGGGCACCGCGCTCGGCGGCCTCGCGAGTGCCGTGCTGGCTTTCCCGCTGTCGCGGCTGCGCGGCGTGTTCCAGGCGGTCGCCACCCTGGCCATGGTGCAGATCGTGCTGTCGGCCACGCAGAACTGGACCAGCGTGACCAACGGCGCGATCGGCATCAGCGGCATTCCCAAGGTGGCCGGCACCGGCGAGCTGCTGCTGATCGTGGTCGTGGTGGTCGCGCTGCTGGCCGCGATGGGCCGCCACAGCATCGGCCGCGCGATGGACGTGATCCGCGAGGACGAGACCGTGGCCGTGTCGCTCGGCATCTCCGTGCCCTACCACCAGCGCATCGCGTTCATCCTCTCGGGCCTGCTCGCGGGCCTGGGCGGCGCGCTGCAGGCCTCGAGCAGCTACGCCATCACGCCCGGCGAATTCGGCTTCGGCATGCTGGTGGCGGTACTCGCGATGGTGGTGCTCGGCGGGCGCACCTCGGTGTGGGGCGCGCTCGTGGGCGCGGCCATCCTCACCACCCTGCCCGAGCTGTTCCGCGTGTTCGCCGACTACCGCAACGTGGTGCAGGGCATCCTGCTGATGCTGGTGATCGTCTACCTGCCGCGCGGCGTGGCCGACACCGCGATCGCGCTGCTGCACGACCGCCGGCTGCGGCGCCAGGCGGGCCATGCGCCGCGCCCGCCCGCGGCACCGGCGGTGCCCAAGGCGCCCATCGTCAAGACATCGATCGAAGGAGGCGTGCGCCCATGACCGCGACCCTGGTTCTCGAAGGCGTGGCCCGCCATTTCGGCGGCGTGCCGGCCGTCGACGGCCTGAGCCTGCAGGTGCCGGCCGGCCAGATCACCGGCCTGATCGGCCCCAACGGCGCGGGCAAGACCACGGTGGTCAACCTGATCACCGGGCTGCTGCACCTGACCGCGGGCCGGGTGCTGCTCGAGGGCCGCGACGTGTCGCGCGACGAGGCGCCCACGCTCGCGCGCGCCGGCGTGGCGCGCACCTTCCAGAACATCCGGCTGGTGCCCGACGCGAGCGTGCGCGAGAACGTGGTGGCGGGTTTCCATCGGCACGAGAAGTCCGGCCTGTGGGCCAACCTGCTGGGCCTGCCGTCGGCGCGCGCCGAGGCGCGCGAGCTCGATGCGCGCGCGATGGAGCTGCTCGAGCGCTTCGGCATGGCCGCGCTGGCCGAGCACCGCGCGGGCAGCCTGTCGTACGGCCATCAGCGGCGCATCGAGATGATGCGCGCGCTGGCCACCAGCCCGAAGCTGCTGCTGCTCGACGAGCCCGTGGCCGGCATGAACGACGCCGAGGCCGAGAGCCTCGCCGGCATCTTCCGCAACGTGGCCGCGAGTGGCGTGGCGGTGCTGCTGATCGAGCACAACATGCGCTTCGTCATGTCGCTGTGCTCGCACCTGTACGTGCTGGCCTCGGGCCGGCTGATCGCCGACGGCCAGCCCGAGGCGGTGGGTCGCGACCCGAAGGTCGTCGAAGCCTATCTGGGAGCCTGAACCATGCTCGAGATCCGAAACCTCGACGTCCACTACCGCGGCATCCAGGCGTTGCGCGGCGTGAGCCTCCATGTGAAGCAGGGCGAGATCTTCGCGCTGATCGGCCCCAACGGCGCCGGCAAGTCGAGCCTGGTGAACGCGCTCTCGGGCCTCGTGCCCACGGGCGGCGAGATCCGCTTCGAGGGCCAGCCGCTGGGCCGCATGCCCGCGCACCTGCGTTCGCGCGCCGGCATCATCCAGGTGCCCGAAGGCCGGCGCGTGATCGCGCCCTTGTCGGTGGCCGAGAACCTCGAACTCGGCCGCCAGGCCGCCGGCGTGCGCGGCAGCGACGCGCAGGACCTGGAGCGCGTGCACGCGCTGTTCCCGGTGCTCAAGGACCGACGCCACCAGCTCTCGGGTTCGCTGTCGGGCGGCCAGCAGCAGATGCTCGCGATCGGCCGCGCGCTGATGGCGCGCCCGCGCGTGCTGATGCTCGACGAGCCCAGTCTCGGGCTCGCGCCCGTGATCATCAAGGAGGTGTTCCGCGCGCTGGTGCAGCTCAACCGCGAGGGCATGACCATCCTGCTGGTGGAGCAGAACGCGCGCCTCGCGCTGCAGACCGCGCACCGTGCCGCGGTGCTCGAGCAGGGGCGCATCGTGCATGAGGGCATGGCGAGCGAGCTGGCGAACGATCCGGTGATTGCGGACCATTACTTCGGGCGTGCCGGCCTGATCGCCTGATCGGCACGGGCAGGCTCAGGCGGTGGTGATCGTCTTCGGCTCGAGGAAGGCCTCGAGCCCGAACACCCCGAACTCACGCCCGACACCCGACTGCTTGACCCCGCCGAAGGGCGCGAGCAGGTCGGGTGCGATGCGGTTGACGAGCACCGTACCGGCCTCGAGGCGTTCGGCGACGCGGCCGGCGCGCCGCGCATCGGACGAGAACACGTAGGCCTGCAGTCCGTAGGGCGAGTCGTTGGCGATCGCGACGGCCTCGTCCTCGCCCTCGTAGCCCAGCACCGACAGCACCGGCCCGAAGATCTCCTCGCGCGCGATGTCCATGTCGTTGCGCACATCGGCAAACACCGTGGGCCTGACGTACCAGCCGCGCGACAGCCCCTCGGGCCGGCCCTCGCCGCCGGCGACGAGCGTCGCGCCCTGTTCCTTGCCGCGCCGGATGAAGCGCTGGATGCGCTCGAACTGGGCCGCGTTCAACAGCGGCCCGATCGCCGTGGCCGGATCGCGCGGATCGCCCACGCGCAACGCTGTTGCGATGGCGGCGATGCGCTCGATCGCTTCCCGCATGCGCGCACGCGGGATCAGGAGCCGTGTGCCCGCCACGCAGGCCTGGCCGTTGTTCATGAAGGCCGCGTTGAGCGCCAGCGGCAGCGCGCTCGCGAAGTCGGCATCGTCGAGCACGATCGAGGCCGACTTGCCGGTGAGCGCGAGGCTCACGCGCTTCATGGTGTCGAGCGCGGCGCGCGCGATCAGCTTGCCCGTGGGCGTCGAGCCCGTGAACGACAGCTTCGCGATGCCGGGATGGGTGGCGATCTCGTCGCCCACGTCGGCGCCGCGGCCGAGCAGCACATTGAACGCGCCCGCGGGCAGGCCCGCGTCGTGCAGCGCCTGGGTCACCACCTGGGCCTGGATCGGCCCCAGCTCGCTGGGCTTGATGACCGACGCGCAGCCCGCCGCGATCGCCGAGGCGAGCTTGCTGCAGACCGAGCCGGCGACGCTGTTCCACGGCGCGATCAGCCCGGCCACGCCGACCGGCGCCATCGTCACCGTGGATTCGCCCACGCGGCGCGTGAACTCGAAGGCCTCGAGCGTGCGCGCCGCGTTGGCGAAGCATTGCGAGGCGTAGTCGCTGACCCACTGCGCGCGCGCGAGCGGGCCGCCGTACTCCTCGATGGTCGCGTCGCGGATCGCGTCGGTGCGCGCGAGCACGGCGGTGCGCAGCCGCTCGAGCATCTCGATGCGCTCGGCCTTGCCGGTGGCGGCCAGCGCGGGCTGGGCGCGCTGCGCGGCCGCGATGGCGCGCTTCGCGTCGTCGCGGTTGGCGAGCGTCGCGCTGCCGATGCGCTGTTCGGTCGCGGGGTTGGCGATCTCCACGACCTCGGTGCCCTGCACGGGCACGAAGGCGCCGTCGATGTAGGCCTTGTCGATGTTCCACATGGTGCTGACTCCTGACGGGTGCCGCCGGATGGCGGGTTGAAAGCAGTCTAGGAATCCGTCGTCGTTTTGAGAATCCGATCAAAATGAGATGACTCATCCAGAAATTCGGAACAATGCACAAGAGCGGCCTGATCGAACTCGAGGTGGTGCTGGCCGTCGCGCGGCGCCAGGGCTTTCGCGCCGCGGCGGTGGAGCTCGAGATGTCGACCACCGCCGTCAGCAACGCGGTGTCGAGCCTCGAGGCCCGGCTCGGCGCGCGGCTGTTCCATCGCACCACGCGCAGCGTCTCGCTGACCGAGGCCGGCCGTCAGTTCGTCGAGCAGATCGCCCCGGCCGTCACGAACATCCGCGATGCGATGGACAGCGTCGGCGAGCGCCGCGCCACGCTGGGTGGCACCCTGCGCATCAACAGCGCGCTGGGCGCGGCGCTGATGGTGTTTCGGCCGCTCGTGGCGGAGTTCCTGCGCCGTCATCCGGGCGTGACCGTCGACATCGTCACCGAGGGCCGCATGGTCGACATCGTCGCCGAGGGTTTCGACGCCGGCCTGCGCCTCGCGCCGCTGGTGCCGCGCGACATGGTCCGCGTGCCGCTCGGCGGCAGCCTGCGCATGGCCGTGGTGGCGTCGGCCGAGTACTTCGCGAACCGCCCCCGGCCCGAGGTGCCGTCCGACCTGATGCAACACGCCTGCATCCGCGCGCGCCTGCCGAGCGGCGTGCCCTCACCGTGGGAGTTCGCGCAGGGCGGCGAACCTTTCACTGTCGATGTGCCGGGGCCGCTGGTGCTCGATGCGCCGATGCTGATGCTGGAGGCGGTGCGGCAAGGGGTGGGCGTGGCGCAGTTGGCCGAGTGGTATGTGGCGGAGGACATCGCCAGCGGTCGGCTGGTGCGCGTGCTCGAGGAGTGGACGGTGCCGGTGCCTGGGTTGTGCCTTTATTACGCGGGGCATCGGCATTTGCCTGCGGCGCTGCGGGCGTTGGTGGATTTGGTGCATGAGCTGCGGGCGAAAGAGGAGGAGCGAAACGCTGGGGCAAGGCCGGTGAAGCGAAAGTCCTCGAGGGACGTGGCGAAGTCGTCACGGCGGTCCGGACCGTGAGCTGCAGGTGGTTTGCGATGCGCAAACTGCTCTTGCAATTTGCGGAGTGACTTCCGGGGAGGATGTCTGGAAGTCCGCTGCGGACGTGATTGCGCGGAAACGTAGAGGCTCAGCCTCACCCGCCAAGGACAAAGCGTGCCTGCTCCTTGCGCAGCATCTGATAGGGGTTCATGAACTCGATGCCCAGCCCGACGCAGACATTGGGAATCTTGATGCGCTTGAGTGTCGACGACGCGACCTCGTGCGTGACCACCGTGTGTCGGCCCGCCAGCGCCGCCGCGACAAGCCAGAAGTCCGCCACCTGCAAGAAGGTGTTGACTGCCGCGGGATCGAAACCCTGCCTGACCACCCAGCCACTCACAGCGGGAGCGGCCGTCAGCACGTCGGCATCGGTCGGTACGAAGAATCCATCGCCCTGCGCTTCGGCCCAGGACGTCAACTCGTCGGCCCCTGCGGTCAACTCGTCGCCTACCTGTCGAATGCTGTACAGCCTGCCTGCGCCATGCGTCTGAGTGAGCCATTCCCAGAAGGCGGGACAGAAATCGAAACCATATTGCAGGTTCTTGGCCTGGATGAAGACGTTGGCGTCGAGCAGGTAGGCCATCAGGTCGGGAACCCCAGGGTTCGTCCCAGCTCGTTGAAGGTGCTTGGCTTGGCGATGCCGAGCATGCGGAACGCATCGCGGTACAGCGTGCGTCCTTCCAGGGTGCTGGCCACCAAGGTTTGCGCAAAGCGCTTGCTGACGCGGGCAACGGTGGTTCGATAGAAGTCGCCGCCGCCGGCATTGCGCTGAGTCAAGGCCTTCAGGCGTGCTTCCTCGGCGCGGTAGGCGACCCAGAACGCACTCCTGTCCAGCCAGCCCACGTCCAGCATGCGCCGCAGCAACACCAGCGTGCTCACCTTGAAATGCCGGGCCAGACGCTGCAAGGCCAGATCCAGTGCCTCGTCACGTTGCAGCGCTGCGCGGAACTCGGCTTGAGGAACCAGCAACTCGGCTGCCACGCGGTTGCACCAGGTCTCGATCGCGTGATTGGAAGTCTCGACCATCGCAGCATCGGACAGGGCGGTTTGGCCCAGCCACAGATGGGCCAACTCATGCGCCAGGGTGAACATCTGCGCGGCCTTGCTGTCTGCCCCGTTGATGAACACGAGCGGTGCGAGCGCGTCTGCCAACACGAAACCTCGAAACTCCTGAGGGTCCAGATGGCGCGTGTTGTTGTTCATCACGACGCCGCTGACCATCACCATCACCCCGGCTTGTTCGGCCTGCGCAATGAACAACCGCAGAGCCTCTGCCCAGCTCGGACATTCGCGACGCGCATCCACGCTGAAGCCCAGGGTCTGGCGAATGAGTTGGGCGGCTTCTGTCGTCGGGGTGGCCAGCGTTGCGCTTCCGACGAACGGCAGGGGGGTCTCGCCATGGATGACGGCCTCGTCCCGATACCAGGTCTGCCGTGTCTGGCAGGTGTAGATGACGTCCAGCAGGTCGGCGCTCAATCGGGGCAAGCCCTGACGCATGGTCCGAAAATCCGGGATGGGAACAGCTTCCTGTGGTGGTGCCGGCAGGAAGAAATAGCCCAGCGGGGCGTGAGTGGCCTGGGCGTAGTGTTCCAGTTGTCGCAGTGTCGGATGTGTCTCGCCTGCCTCCCAGCCCGGCAACTGCGGAAAGCGCGCCGCCAACACGGCTTCGTCCATCCGCGCGCGCTGGCGCGCCCAGACGAAAAGAGCGGGTTGAACGGGGACGCGGATCATGGATGGAGCTTATCGCAAGGCGAACATGCGAAGGCTGGTGCCGGGCCTCGGAACATCCTGTCGCCGACGGACGGGCGGAAGAACGGACTGACTGGCGCTGATTGGCCGGACGGCGTGTGCGCCGCCTCAATTGATCTTGCAGTCGTAGATGACTGAGGCACCTAGCGTGGTCCGACCTCGGCCCTGCAATGTTCGCGACGGCGACTCGCCTCCGTATGACGGGCGAAGAAGATATCTTTCAATCCTGTGCAGAGTTCGCGCCGCGTGAAGCGCGTAACTCCAACGCCTGCTGCGCCGCTTCCTTGGCATGCGCCACGAACGCCGCCACCTCACCCTGCCGCGACGCCAGATCGTCCACCGCATGCCCCAGATAGGCCTCCCTCGCCCGCGCGATCAACGGCCGCAGTTCATCAGGCAGCCGTTCGATCACCCACGCCGCAGCCGCATCCTTCGAAGCAATGCCACCGGTCGCGGCACTGAACCAGATGCGCGCCAGCGCGAGCACCACGTTGCGCTCGTCGCCATCCCAGTCCGCGGGTTCGTTCCAGATGCCGATGGTGTCGTGCAGCGCCTGTGCGAAGTCGCTCGCGGGCACCGGATCGAACAAGGTCTCGGCGGCGGGGCCGATCAGCGCGACGCTGTGCTGCCTGGCCTTGGTCAGCAGGATCGCGAGGTCGCGGTCGACCTCGGGCGCGTCGAAGATGCCGGCCTTCAACGCGTCGCGCAGCCATTCGCCGAACTGCAGTTCGCGCTGCGGCGGGTAGCGCCAGGGCAGCACCTCGTCGTGCACGACGATCGTCACCTCGAGCGGTCGCAGCGCCGCGTCGGCACCGGGCGGGGCCGACACCGAAAGCAGATCGGTCATCAGCGCTTGCCGGGTCGCGGCCGTCAGCGGAGCGGTCACGCAGACCAGCAGGTCGATATCGCTCTCGGGCTGGAGGCCACCATCGACGGCCGAGCCGAACAGGTGCAGGGATTCGATGCGGCCGGGCAGGTGGCGTTCGAGCACGACGCGCGAGAGCGAGAGTTGCGGTGCGATGTCGATGGGGAGCAATGCGGTCATCGGGGCAGGGGGCTGGGTGGAGCGGCAAAGCGCCTATTCGAGCGTCCTCCACCCCTGCGTGCAATCGTGCACCTGCCCATACCAGGGGCATTCCTTTTTCCGAAGCCGCGCAGGCTCCTAGAGATCGAGCACCAAGGCCGGGCTGCAGGCGCGGGAGCAGCACACCATCATCGTCTTGTGGCTGGCCCGCTCGGCATCGGTCAAGATCTCGTCGCGGTGGTCCGGGATGCCTTCGAGCACGCGGACCTCGCAGGCGCCGCAGATGCCTTGCCGGCACGAGTAATCCACGTCCACGCCGGCCTCGAGCAATGCGTCGAGGGTGCTCATGTCCGGTTTCACGAGCACGCGTCGATTGCTCTTCGCGAGCCGGACCTCGAAGCTGCCCGCATCCGCGGGCGGTGCGGCGGCGCCGAAGCGTTCCATGTGCACGCGCGCCGGATCGAGATCCCGCGTCGCCTCGGCGAAGGCATCCAGCATGCCCGCGGGACCGCAGCAATAGAAATGCGCTCCGGGCTCCGCCTTTGCCACGAGCGCGGCCAGGTCGAGGCGTCCGGCGGTCTCGCTGTCGTGCAGGCGGACCCGGTCGCCCAGCTGTCGAAGCTCGCGCACGAAGGGGGCCGCCGCGGTACCGCGCGCGGCATAGTGCAGTCGCCAGGAGCGGCCCGCGCGCTCGAGCGCACGCGCCATCGGAAGCAGCGGCGTGATGCCGATGCCTCCCGCGATCAGCACGGCGGGACCCGTGTCGTCGGCCAGGGCGAAATGATTGCGCGGTGCCGAGACCCGGATCAGGTCGCCGACACGAAGCCGCTCGTGCACATGGGCGGAGCCACCCTGGCCGGATGGCTCGCGCTTCACGGCCAGCACGTAGATGCCTTCGTCGCCACGCACGACGGAGTACGGGCGGGTCAGGCCATCGCGCAGGCGCACGTCGACGTGGGCGCCCGGCGACGCCGGGGGGAGTTCCAGGCCGTCGACGCCGCTCAGCTCCATGCTGAGCACGTCGGGCGATTCCAGGCGCATGGCGCTCACCTGAACCCGCAGGAGCTCGTCGGCCTGCGAGGGGGTGTCGGTGGTCGTTTGCTGCATGTCCATTCGAGGCCGCATCGGATGCGGCCTCGTCATCCTTCCTCGTTACTGCTGCACGGCCAGGCCGGCTGCCTTGATCACCTTGCTGAACTTGGTGACGTCCTTCTCGAGCCACTTGCGCGCCTCGGCGGAGCCCACGAAGGTGGGCTGCACGTCGAGGTCGTTGAGCTTCTTCACGATCTCGGGGTCCTTCATCGTGGTCTGCAGCGCGGACTCGAGCTTGGCGATCACCGGTGCCGGCGTGCCCGCGGGCGCCGACAGGGTCACGAGCTGCTCGTTGTCGTCCATCTCCGCGTAGCCCTGTTCGCCCGTCGTGCCGACCTGGGGCATGGCCTTCAGTCGTTCATGGCGCTGCACGGCGATGTTGTGGATGCCGTTGCCCTCGAAGTTGCGCACGATGGTGCTGTAGGGCAGCGCGCAGGCCTGCACCTCGCCGGCCTTCAGCGCGGTGAGGGCCGGTGCCACGCCGTTGTAGGGCACGTGGATCACGTTGAGCGCGGTCCCGGTCTTCGTCTTGACCAGGCCCTTGAACATCTCGAGCTGGAGGTGGTTCAGTCCGCTCACGCCCGTCGTGCAGAAGCTCAGGCCGCCGGCCCTTTCGTGCGAGAGCTTCACCAGTTCGGGCAGGGTCTTGGCCTGCACCGACGCGTTGGTCGCGAACAGCGAGGTGTAGACGGCCACGCCGCCCAGCGGGGCATAGTCCTTCAGCTGGTATTCGAAGTTCGGAACGATCAGGTTCAGGAAGCCGAAGGCCGAGCCGGAGGCGATGAACAGCGTGTACCCGTCCGGCTTGGCCTGGGCGACGTAGCGCGCTCCCACGGCGCTGCCGGCGCCGGGGCGGTTCACCACCAGCACCGGCTGGCCGAGCAGGTCGCGCAGCTTCTCGGCGATGACGCGCGCCGTCGCATCGAGGCTGCCGCCGGGCGCGAAGGGCACGATGATGCTCACCGGCTGCCTGGGGTAATCGGTCTCGGCCGCCTGGCTCTGCGCGAGGCCGAGGCTGAAGAGGCCGGCCAGAACAATGGAACGGATCAGCGCTCGCGCGCCGGGTCGGGCATGGGGGGATTTCATCGTGGGTCTCCTGGTGTTTGGCATGTAGGGGCGGGGCAGCGGGGCGTGGGCGCCTCTTGTGCTGCCGTCGTTTGCAACCGGTTCAGGCCGAGGCGGCTGGCAGATCCTTGGGACGCGCGGTGCCCATGAGCTCGTCGGACTCGGTGGGGTCGAGGCTTTCGGGCAGAACCGTCTGGGTGGCGCGAACGCTGTAGAGGTACGGATGGTCGGGTCCGACGGGCCGCTGGCCGTCCACGCAGGCGCGCGCCGCCTCCATGAGCGAGCGGCGCATCGCGACCACGGCACGGTCGCTGCTCCCCAGGTGCTCGCGGGTGCGGTCCACGATGGGACCTGCCGACTCCGACACCATCGCGTCCTGCGCGCGGATGCCCGCGATGCCCGTGAAGGAGACGGTCTTCTGCTGCTGCCGATCGATCAGGTAGTCGTTGTCCAGCCGCTCGGTGGGACGCGTGGTGCCGGGAATCACCCGGCGGTGCGCGTAGTCGCCATTGCGCCAGGCCGTGAGCTCCTTCTCCTCCAGCGGACGGTCCGGCCGGAAGGTGGCGCACAGCACCCAGCAGCGCTCGTCGTTCATCGGCACCCACATGCGCACCAGCCGGGCCTCGGCGGGGTGCGGCGGAATCATCGTGTAGAACGGCAGCAGGAACTGGTTCACGCGCCAGTAGCGCTGGCTCTCGTCGACGCGACGGCCATTGCAGGCCAGGAAGCCGGAAGGCGTCGGCACGATCTTCCACAGCGGCGCCTTGTCGTTCTTGAAGAAGCGCCCCGTCAGCGCGCGGTCGTCGTCGTGGGTCTTGTCGACGAGGCTGTGCAGGAAGCCCACGTGCGCGCTGTCGAGCTCTCCCTCCATGGCCTGCGCATAGTTGCAATCCTGTTCCCAGCGCGAGACGTAGACGTGCGAGGAAGGCAGCCCGAGCCATTCGAAGTCGGGCAGCGGCGGCATCTTGTCGGGCTCGCCCATGTAGACCCAGAGCACGCCGCCGGCGATGCGTGCCGGGTAGGCGCGCGCGCGCACCTTGCATCGCATGGGGCTGTCGGATGCCTCGGTCGGCATGTCGAGGCACTCGCCATCGACGCCGAATTTCCAGCCGTGGTAGACGCAGCGAACGCCGCCTTCCTCGTTGCGTCCGAAGAAGAGGCTGGCGCCGCGGTGCGGGCAGTGCTGGTCGAGCACGCCGACCCGGCCTTCGGTGTCGCGGAACACCACGAGTGCTTCGCCGAGCAGTTGCAGGCGCACCGGCGCCTCGTCGGCGGCCGGCACTTCGGCCTCGGTCATGGCCGGTGTCCAGAAGCAGCGCATCAGTTGGCCCATGGGGGTGTCGGGGCCGGTGCGGGTCAGGAGGTCGTTGTTTTCTTTGCTGAGCATGGTTCGCGTGGGGTTGTCTTGGAATGGAGGAAGTCAGTCCGCGGGATCGGCGTCGAGGCTGTCGTCGCCCATGCGCGGCAGGTTCTCGATCAGCTGGTGCAGGTCCGCGCGCAATCGCTTGACCTGTGCCGCGCTCATGCCGTGGGTCAGGCGCGTCTCGCGCTGCAGCGAGGTGCTGTAGAGCTCCTGCGAGAGCGAGCGCCCGGTTTCGGTCAGGCTGATCGTCATCTCCCGCCCATGCCGGGCGAGAACGACCAGGCCCTGCTGGCTCAGGACCTGGAGGCTTCGGCTGGCCGCTGCCTTGTCGACATCGGCGGCGGCGGCCACGAACGCGGCGCTGCATTCGTGCTCGACGCCCAGCGCCAGCAGCAGCCGGTATTCGGTGGTCCCGATGTCCCAGCGCTGCATGTAGTAGCTCGAAGCGCTGCGGCTCAACCGCACGGACAGGCTCGTGACCAGCCAGCCGATGAAGTCGGTGGCGAGCCCGGGCACCGGGCGTCCCACGACGGGGTCATGGCCGTCGTGTCTGCGCTCCTGCGTCCTGGCGGGAGGGCTGGCGCGCTGGGCGCGCCGAGGTGCGGAAGGCGTTTTCTTGGCCGGCATGGTGAGTTCGGAAGCTTGCGAAACGCTGATTGTTGATCTATCAACGTTGATGTGTCAACAATGAATTCGGCGGGTCCCCGATGCACGCGTCGGCGCCGCTCAGTCGGCCGTGGCGCCGGTCGCCTTGATCACGGGCGCCCACTTGAGGATGTCGCTGCGGATCCGCTGGTCGTACTCCTGGGGCGAGGAGCCCACGGGGTCGAGGCCCATCGTCAGCAGTCGGTCGGCGAAGGCCTTTGTCCGCACCGATCGCGCGATGTCGGAACTGATCCTGGCGATGACGGCGGAGGGCGTGCCCGCGGGCGCGACCAGGCCGACGCTGCTGGTGGCCGAGACATCGGGAACCGTCTCCGCGACCACGGGAATGTCGGGCACGCTGGCTGGCCGCTTCGGGCTGAACAGGGCGATCGGCTTGAGCTTGCCGGCCTTGATGAGCGCCTCGCTGGCGTAGTACGTGTCCATCAGCAGGGGCACCTGGCCGCCCATCACGTCCTGCTGCGCGGGAGCGCCTCCGCGGTAGGGGACATGCACGATGTTCACGCCGGTCCTGGATTTGAGAAGCTCCATGACGAGGTGATGGGCCGTGCCGCTGCCGGGACTGGCATAGCTGAGCTTGCCGGGGTCCTTGCGCGCGAGTTCGAGCACCTCCTGCAGGGTGTTGGCCGGCAGCGATGGATTGGCCACGAGGATGATGTGCTGCACGCCGATCTCCGAGATCGGCAGCAGATCCTTCAGGGTGTCGTAGGGAAGGTTCGGGCGCAGCGTGGGATTGATGGCATGCGAGGACACCACGATCCCGAGGGTGTAGCCGTCGGGCTGTGCCTTCGCCACCGTGTTGGTTGCCAGCACGGTCCCGGCACCGGGCCTGTTGTCCGCGATGACCGGCTGTCTCCAGAGTTCGCCGAGGTGCTGGCCGACCAGCCGGCCCTGCGAGTCGGTGGATCCTCCCGGCGGAAAGGGAATGATCAGCCGGACCGGATGGTTGGGCCAGGGGTCCTGCGCGCGGGCTGCCCAGGGGCCGAACGCCAGTGGCAGCAGGAAGAGCGCGGAGCGGCTTCTGTATTTCATGGGGGTCTGTCTCCTGTGAATGTTCTGTCTCTTGCTCGGCAAGGCGCCATCCATCCAAGCATCCGGTCCCGGTCCGTCTCGGCCCGAAACCGCGCCTTGATACTTGCATTATGAAAATAAAAAACCAAGCCCGCAATCGGTGTTTGGCATCCCAGGACGGACTGGCGAGGCGGTCCAGGGCGACCGCGCTCGACCGGATCGCTGCGCTATCCTCGGAAACCCTTGCTCAAGCAGCTCGCGCTGGCAGTCATGGCCTCAAAGAAGAAGCTTCCCCTGGAGAACTGGATCTCCTACCGTTTCGGCCTGGTGGCCTCTCGCGTCGGCGCGGTGATGGCCGCCAAGTACGTCGAACAGCACCAGCTCACGATGCCGGCCTGGCGCTCGTTGGCCGTGATCGCTCGCTATGGGCCTCTTTCGGCGGGCGAGCTGGGCGCCAAGACCTCCTCGGATCCCTATCGGGTGGTGCGTTCCATCGATCTGCTGGTGAAGCGGGGCCTGATCACGCGCGAAGCGGACCCCGCCGACCGCCGGCGCGCCAGCCTTCAACTGACCTCGCAGGGCCGCTCGACCTACGACGAGATCGAGCAGGGCGCGATGACCAACGAATTCTTCCTGCGCGCGGGGCTGACCAGCCAGGAAGTGCGCAGCCTCGAGAGCATCCTGGAACGCATCGATGCGCAGGTGGCGGCGCTCGCGCAAGGCGTGCTGGTCACGAGGCAAGGCGAAGACGATTGAAGGGTCCGCGCTCGCGCCATGCGGGCACGGCGCATCGTTTCTCGCGGGCATGAACCGACTTGCGAGGCGACATAATCATTTGCATAATGCAATTAATTGATCCCGATCACGGGGTCGAGGCAATGTCGCCAGCGCCCACTTCGCAAGCCCTCATCCATGAACGACACCGCGTCTCCTCGTCAGCAACCGATCGTGTTTCTCGGCAAGCGCCAGCAGGGCGGTGGCTATGGCAAGCAGCCCGGGCGTTCCGACGACTTCCTGACCTTGGTGGAACCGGGAACGCCGTGCGGGGAGCTGATGCGCCGCTACTGGCATCCGGTCGGCATCTCGGCCAAGGTCACGAGCGATCCGGCGAAGGTGCGGATCCTCGGGGAGGACCTGATCCTCTTTCGCGATGGCAAGGGTCGCGCGGGATTGCTGCACGAGCATTGCGCGCACCGTGGAAGTTCGCTGTACTACGGCAAGGTCGAGGACGAAGGGATCCGCTGCTGCTATCACGGTTGGCTGTTCGCCGTGGACGGCGCATGCGTCGAGCAACCGTGCGAGCCCGGCGGCGGGCAGCATCGCGACAAGTGCCGGCAGCCCTGGTATCCGGTGGAGGAGCGCTACGGCCTGGTGTTCGCCTACATGGGGCCGCTCGATGCGATGCCCCCGCTGCCGCACTATGACGTCCTGGAGGAACTGGGCCCGGACGAGGAGCTGCAGCAGGAGGACAAGAGCTTCTACATCGGCGGCGGCACGACGGCCGAGAACCCCGTCGCGCCCTACAGCTGGCTGCAGAACTTCGAGAACGTGATGGATCCCTTCCATGTCGTGATCCTGCATTCCCGCTTCAGCGGCGTGCAGTTCAGGCAGCAGATGGCCGTCATGCCGAATGTCGAGTGGGAACTGTGCGACCACGGCGTGATGTATCGCTCGGTCCGCAAGACCGAGTCGGGCGTGCTCACGCGCATCACGCAAACCCTTCTGCCGAACGTGCGCATCGTTCCCTCGATCGAGCTCACGCCCGGCAAGGGCCGCGAGGTGGCGTGGCTGGTTCCCGTCGACAGCCATCACCACCGCTCGTTCGGCGTGGCCAGGGTGCCGAAGAACGAGGAACCGCTCTATTCACGCCGCTCGCGGATGGCGACGCACGAGGGCAAGACGTGGTGGGAGATGAGCGAACAGGAGCACAAGCAGTTTCCCGACGACTATGAAGCGCAGTCCAGCCAGGGGAGCATCCCGGCCCACAGCGACGAGCACCTCGCGACGAGCGACAAGGGCGTCGTGATGCTGAGGCGGCTCCTGACCCGGCAGATCCGCGCGATCCAGGAAGGCGCCATCCCCGAGGGCACCGGGCCCGAGTCGCAACGAGTGATCGTGCGGGCGGGCAACTACTTCGAGTGAGGGTCGATTGCGCGGACCATGGCTCCGTCCCGAAGGACTCGCATCTCGCGCTGGCTAGCGCGTCGCGATCAACAGCAGACCGGCCGCCGCCAGCGCCGCGGTCCAGCCCAGTCGCAACACCCGGCCCTCGAGCAGCCGCGGATGCCGCGCGATGCCGCGGCACACGCCGGTGGCGATCAGCCCGGTGGCCAGCAGCATCGCCGCCGTGTGCACCGCGACCGCGGCGAGCGCCAGCGCCATCGAGCCCGATGCGGTGATGGCTCGCGCGGGATCGCCGGCGAGGCACAGCGGCACGAGCGCGGGCACCAGCATGAGCCCGGCGCCGTGCGCGGTCGCCATCACGAAGGACCAGCCCGCGAGGCCTGCATGGCTGGCGCGCCATCCCATGGTGGAGCGGCCGGCGCGCAGCAACCGGTAGGCCGCTGCGAAGAGGAGCAGCGCACCAGCCAGCACCTGCACCAGCGCACGGTCCAGCCATAGCCCCTGCGCGACGACCAAGGCCACGATCGCGACCGATGCGAAATGCCCCACGGCGATCGGCAGCAGCGCGCGCCGTGCCCTGCCATCGTCACGCGCCTGCACGCCCCAGGCCGCGGCAAACATCCAGCCATTGGCCGGACTCAGCCCATGGAAGGCGCCGAGTCCCGCGACGGCCAGCCAGGGCCAGAGCGCGGTCATGGAACATGCCTCGCGTCGGGTCTCAGCCGCGCGATCCGCAGCACGCATCCGCCGCGGGCCGCGTCTCGTAGCGGTCGTGATGACGCACCCATGCCATCGTGTGCTCGAGCCCTTCCTCGTCGCGCCCCTTGGGCACGAGGTCGATCAGCGGATAGGCGCCCATCATCACTTCCACGCCGCGGCCATAGCGCGAGTAGGTGTGGAACACCTGGCCCGACGCGTCCTTGTGGAACACGCTGATGCCCGGCGCCTCGGCCTGCGGAAAGGGCTGCATGGCGAAGTTGTAGTAGACCGAGCCGCTCGCGAATTCCTCGGGCGTGAAGCTGACGTGGAAGTCGTGGTTGAAGTCGTTGCGCGCCGACGAGACCCACTTGAACCGCCAGCCCATGCGTTCGCGAAAGCGCTCGATCTCGGGCAGCGTATTGCGCGAGACCACGAGCAGCGTGACGTCGCGCGCGGCCAGGTGCGGGGCGGCGCCGTCGTTGTGGTCGGCCATGTACGAGCAGCTCGGGCAGCCCTGTTCCCAGCCGGGCGCGAACATGAAGTGCTGCACCAGCAGCTGGCTGCGGCCCTCGAACAGGTCGGCCAGCGCGCACGGGCCGTCGGGCGTGTCGAACACGTAGTCCTTCTCGACACGCACCCAGGGCAGCGCGCGGCGTTCGCGCGCGATCTGGTCGCCCAGTCGCGTGAGTTCCTTCTCGCGCTCCAGCAGGCCGCGGCGCGCCTCGGTCCATTGCGCCCTGGAGACGACGGCGTGCTGCGCCGTGCCTGCTTCGGTGGTCGTTGCATTCATCGGATGCTCCTTGCTTGAGGTTCGGTGGATCAGTGCGCGGGCCGGCGCACCGCGCGGACCTTGCCGCTAGGGCCGCCGCCGCAGTAGAAGAGGCCGGCACCATCGGACTCGAGCCCGCTGACGCCGGTGCCGCGCGGCATCTCGAGCCGCTCGAGCACCTCGCCGCTGCGCGGGTCGATGCGGCGGATGTCGCTCTCCTCGGCTTCCCAGGTGCCGTGCCACAGCTCGCCGTCGACCCAGGTCACGCCGGTCACGAAGCGGTTGCACTCGATGGTGCGGCGCACGGCGCCGGTCGCGGGATCGATCTCGTGGATCTTGCGGTCGCGGTACTGGCCCACCCACAGGCTGCCCTCGGCCCAGGTGAGGCCCGAGTCGCTGCCCTGGCCGGGCGCGGGGATCGAGGCCAGCACTTGGCCGGTGGCGGGATCGATCTTGTCGATGCGGGCTTCGGCGATCTGGTAGAGGTGGGTGCCGTCGAAGGCCGTGCCGGCATCGCAGGTGCGGTCCAGCGCCTTGGTGGTCTCGCCGCTGTCGGGGTCGAAGGCCACCAGCTTCTCGCCGGTGGCGGCCCAGACGCGCTGGCCGTCGTGGGTCACGCCGTGCACCTGGGTGGCGCCCGCGAAGGGCCCGTACTCGCGCACGATCTCGGCCGCCCGGGCCCTGGAACTGTCGTGGATGGTCTTGGCTGTCATGGTTGGCTCCTTGGGAGGGCACCGGACATCGGCGCCTTGGAGACAACTCTATGCAATCGCGAGCGTGGAGGGGAGTAACAAGATCGTCGTGAAACCAGCCAGCGGCGGCGCCAGCCAGCGGCGCGCGCGAGTC